>JAAFHJ010000119.1 GCA_013298325.1 Myxococcales bacterium
CCGTCGGGATGGCGCGCTGGCTCGATCCAAGCGGCTTCCCGGCCAGCGTCGCCCGTGACCATGATGCATTGATTGCCGCCTATGAACGACGGCTGCTGGAAGCCCCCAATGCGATCATTGAGACCTACCCGGGGCAGGCGTTTCCGACCGACATCGCGGCGGTCGCTGCGGCGATTGCGATGCACGCTCGTGCCACCGGCGCTGACCACCGAAAGGTTCTTCTTCATTGGGTTTCTGGCGTTCGAAAGGCGCAGATCGATCCGGCAAGTGGCTTCGTGCACCAGCGCCTTCAAACGAACGGGCAACCCTTAGATGTCCCCCGCGGATCGGGGACCGGTCTTGCCGCCTACTATGCCAGTTTCGTCGACGGGCCCCTCACCCGCGACTTGACCGACGCCCTCGCCCGCGAAGAACGCACGTTTGTCGGCTTCGGTGCGATCGGCGAGTTCGTCCCCCTCCCCGCGAATTCCCCCCTCGCCAAGCGCCCCTACGGCCACGGGGATATCGATTCGGGCCCGGTGATTTTTGGCGTCTCCGTCGCCGCGACCGGCTTCTCCCTCGCCCCGCTGCGGAACGGATTTCACGACGGAACAGGCCGCAATCACGACGCTTTTGTACGTGTATTCCGCACAACTTCCCTCTTCGGCATGCCGGCGACGCTCGGAACCGGCGGAGCGACCCGCTTCCGAAGCGGCGGTCCGATCGGCAACGCGCTCCTCTTCGCGATGCTCACGGCGCGCCCGCTTCCGATCCTCGATGAGCAGGTGCGGCGAGCACGGGAGCAGGTGCGGCCATGACGAAGCAACCCCCGGCCGAAGCGGCCAAAGGCCCGGAAACAGACGCTTCGCGCACGTTTCTGTATCTTACACCGATGCATCTTGCACGCTTGCGAGCGCCGCTCGGTGTCCTGGTTGCCTACGTCGTCGCGAGCGCGATGTTTACCGTCGTCGCCGGCCACGAAGGCCTTTTGAGCCCCTTCGGAGCCTTCCACCCGCTGACGTTGGCGCTCGGCCTTACGGTGTTGGCGTTGCGGCTTTTCGTGTTCTTTCTGGGCGTTCCGTGGGTCGTGTGGCGGCTGCTTGCCCCCGTCGCGACGCCGAAGGCCAAGGTCGAAGAACCGTAGGTCTCGCGTTTCGCGCTTGCCAGTCGCAGGCATCCGCGAGACGGTGCTCCGATGGGCATTCGTGCAAAGATCTCGCTAGGTTGGACCGTGGGGGCTGCGCTTCTTCTCGCCTGCGCGGAGCCGGCCCAACCGGCCGCGTCACCGGCAGCCCTTCCCGAGGGGGCAGCCCCGTCGTCGGCGGAGAGGCCGAGCCCGCCGCCCGCAATCGGCACGCCGCCCGTCGCTGCAGCCCCCGCCGGATCGGAGACCCCAGCGCCCGGTGCTTCGGGGGCGAAGGCCGATCCAAAAACCGACGCCAATGCGGCGATTGAAGCGCTCCAGCCGCTGCTGATGACCTGCTTTGAGAGCGAGTTTGCTACGAATCGCAACGCCGCGGGAACGCTTACCTTTCTCGTCTCCGTCGGTCCGAAGGGGGCGGTGACCGCCGCGGAGGCGACGAAGACGACGCTCGCGCCGACGACGGTCGCCTGCATGAAGAAGCAGATTCGCGGCGCCGCGTTCCCGGCCCGCGGCTTTCCGTGGACGTTTTCCAACGGCTACACCTTCGGCGGGCGGTAGTCCGGCGGGACCTTCCACCGGAGCGTCTCCGCGAGTAGAAGCGCCCCATGAGCGCTGCGCCCCCGAACTCGGAAGCTGAGACGACCTACACCGCCGATGGCGACCACCCCGGTGGCGCCGAGCTTGCGGCGATTCGGGCCGCCAAGGAGGCGTGGTCGAAGGGGCCGGTCGCCAAGAGCCAGGCGAAAATCCCGCCGCGGAAGGGGCGTTTCACCACGTGGAGCGACCTCGACGTCCCCGATGTGCTCACGCCGGCCGATTCTCATGCAAAATACATGGAATCCCTCGGCCTCCCCGGCGAGTACCCGTTTACGCGCGGCGTCCAGCCGACGATGTACCGCTCGCGCCTCTGGACGATGCGCATGTTCGCCGGTTTCGGCACCCCCGAGCAGACGAACGAACGCTTTAAGTACCTGCTTTCTCAGGGGCAAACCGGTCTCTCGACCGCCTTCGATTTCCCGACACTGATGGGGTACGACTCCGACTCCCCGCGGTCGCTCGGCGAGGTCGGCATGTGCGGCGTCGCCGTCGACACCCTCCGCGACATGGAAGTCCTCTTCGACGGGATCCCCCTCGACAAGGTCACCACGTCGATGACGATCAACGGGCCGGCGATCGTCCTGCTCGCCTTTTACATCGCCCTCGCCGACGTCCGCGGCATCCCGCGGGACAAGATCGGCGGCACCGTGCAGAACGATTGCCTCAAGGAATTCATCGCTCAGCACGCCTGGCTCGTGCCGCCACGGCCGGCGATGCGGATCGTCACCGACATGATCGAATTCTGCACGACGGAGGTCCCCAAGTGGAACACCGTCTCGATCAGCGGCTACCACATCCGCGAAGCAGGGGCGACGGCGGCCCAGGAGCTCGCCTTCACGCTCGCCGACGGCCTCGGGTACGTGCAGTGGGGCGTGGAGCGCGGCCTCGACGTCGATGCGTTCGCGCCGCGCCTCTCGTTCTTCCTCGACGTGCACAACGATTTCTTTGAGGAGATCGCGAAGTTCCGCGCGGCGCGCCGCCTGTGGGCCAAGCTCGTGAAGACCCGCTTCGGCGCGAAGAACCCGGAGAGCATGAAGCTCCGGACCCATGCGCAGACGGCCGGCGTCTCCCTCACCGCCCAGCAGCCCTACAACAACGTCGTCCGCGTCGCCCTCCAGGCGATGGCGGCGGTCCTCGGCGGCACCCAGAGCCTCCACACGAACAGCCTCGACGAAACGTACGCGCTCCCGACGGAGGACTCGGTCACTATCGCCCTCCGGACCCAGCAAATCATCGCGGAAGAGACCGGCGTCGCCAACACCGTCGACCCGCTCGCCGGCAGCTATTTCGTCGAATGGATGACCGACAAAATGGAGGCGGAGGCGCTCGAAATCATTGAGCGCATCGACAGCATGGGCGGCATCGTCGAGGCGGTCGAAAAGGGCTACCCCCAGCGGGAAATCGCCGCGAGCGCGTACCGTTTCCAGCGCCAGCTCGAGGCCGGCGAGCGGGTGATGGTCGGCGTGAACGCCTACGAGAGCGAGTCGAATACTTCAAATATTCCGCTGCTTCGCATCGACGACGAAGTCCAGAAGACCCAGGTGGCGAACCTGAAGAAGGTCAAAGAGTCTCGCGATGCCGCCCGCGTTGCGAGCTGCCTTGAGGCGGTCCGCGTTGCCGCCGCCGAGGGGACGAACCTGATGCCGCCGATCATCGAAGCGGCAAAGGCCTACTGCACCCAGCAGGAGATTTGCGACGTCCTTCGTGGCGTCTTTGGGACGTACACCGACCCGGCCGAATTCTGAGAGAACTCAGGGGGTTTTGAGCATGTGAAGGGCGCGCCGGAGGTTTTCTCGGGCGCGCTCTTCCACGTTTGTTTGGAAGGTCTCCGTGAAATAGATCGCCGGTCGCGCGAGCAGCGCTTCGAGGAACCGGCCGCGCGCCTCACGGAAGATGTCCTCGGGGACGTAGCTGTACTCCTCACGGATCTCGCGTTCGTAGGCGAGGTAGCGCTCGGGGGCGGCGCCGAGGATGGCGAGGTCGCAATCGAGGGCGTATTGGGCGTCCGACGTGAGATCGCTCGCGCGGAGCCGACCGTGGGCGGCAGTCGCACGGATGATGGCGGCCGCCTCAGAAATTATCGAATTATCAAGCTTTCCCGCCGCCAGGCTCTCGAGGAGCAGGGCACTCGCCTCTTCGTTGGAGACCGGTCCCGACGGCACTTCGTAGACCGCATCGTGAAAGAGCAGCGCGAGGCGGACGACGCCCGGTGACGCAAGGAGGCGCTGCTCAGCGAGGCGATCGGCGGCGGCGAGGACCTCGTCGAGGTGGCGCTCGTCGTGGTAGCGGCGCCACGGCTCCCGGTAGCGAGGGCGGATTTCGTCCACAAAGTGCTGCCAAAGCTCGGAATTCATCGGTATTCGCCTCCGTGACGCGCGTCGCGAAGTGCCACCAAGGCGGCAG
The DNA here is from genome assembly GCA_013298325.1 of Myxococcales bacterium. Taxonomy (GTDB): domain Bacteria; phylum Myxococcota_A; class Polyangia; order Polyangiales; family Polyangiaceae; genus JAAFHJ01. Next base: position 4,124 of record JAAFHJ010000119.1, read on the forward strand.
CGAGCGCAGCTTTGAACGCCTCGTAGCGGCGAAGCGCCGCCCGTCGCTGAAGAACCACGAAGACGACGCCGACGGCGAACGCGATCCCCGCCCCACCGAGGGCGAGCCCCGTCCACGCCGCCCCGCGCGCACTCCCCGCGCCGGCAACCGCCGCCGCCGCAATCATAGCGACGAGCGCCGCTTCGGAGGGCCGTGGGAGGCCGACCGTCGCCCAGCGGATCTCCAAGTGATCCTGTGCGATATTGCCGTAAATTTCAAACCTTGCGCCCGTCTCGTCACGGAGAACAAACGCCTGTCCCCCTCCGTAGTTCGGCGAAGTGAGCGTAAACTGCATGGTTCGTGCGACCGCCGCGACCGCATCGAAAAGGGGCGGCGCGTCGTCGGGGGCGAGCGGGATCGCGTCGACGTCGGAGCGGGTCGCCGGTGCGATCGGCACCGCCGCGGAGTCCTGCCGGCCCATCAAGAACCTTCGCCGCCGCGAAAGGCGCCGCCACGCGCCGCCTGGTAGGGGGCGAGCGACGCGAAATATCGGTCGGCCACGCGCGCGAGGAGCGCCTCGTGGCGCTTCCGGGCGACGATGCGCGCAACCGGGATTCCAAGGAACGGCGAGAACGCAACGGCAAGCGCAGGCACCGATAAAAACTGCGGATTTTGCCCGGCCAGGAACGCCGCAAGCACGAAACTGACGAAGAAAACGACCGTCACATAGGCGCGCGGGAGTTCCCGTTCGAGGACGAGCGTCGTGACGTTCTCGTGGTGGCGCACGTGCATCGTTCGCGAACCGAGGACGCGACGGCGCTCAATGGAGAAGCCGGCACGCGCGCTCCCTGCCCCCGGAAAACCGCTCGCGGCGAGCGCCTCCGCGAGCGCGAAATCGCGCGCCTCCTCGGGGGCCGGGAGCGTTTCGAGGGTGGTCGTCACGTGCACCCACCTGGTAGTGCCTGTTGCGAGATCGGTGGAGGCCACGCGCCAACAATAGCTGCATTTTCAAAAGAAAACTTGCGGCGTCACCCGGCGAGGATCTGGGCGGCGACGGTGTTCGCTTGGCGGACGCAATCGGGGATGCCAGCACCGTCGTAGCCATTCCCAGCGACGTGAAGCCCCGGGTGCTTTCCGAGCGCGGTCCGGAGCGCCTTCACCCGCTCCAGGTGGCCGGGGCGCGGGTTTGGGCTGGCGTCCTTGAAGCGGTAGACGCGGGAGAAGATCGGCTCGCCGGAAATCCCAAGAAGCGTGCGGAGTTCCGCGAGACCGGTGCTCGCGAGCACTTCGTCACTCTCATCGACGAGGGCACCGTTCCCCTTGCCGCCGAGGAACGCGCGCATCAGCACCGTGCCCTCCGGTGCGCGCCCCGCCCACTTGCTGGAGACCCAGGTCCCCGCAAGAATGCCGCGCCCTTCCCGTTTGGGAATGATGAACCCGGTCCCTTGGAGGGAGTGAGCTACTGCGCTCCGAGGGAAGGCGAAAAAGGCGGTCGCCGCGCTCCCGAATTGGAACTGTTCCCAGGGGAGCGTCGCATCGATCGCGTCAAGAAGCGGCTTTGAAGACCAAGACGGACCGGTGAAGACGACGTGGTCGGCCGGGAAGCTCTCGCCGGCGTCGGTGGAGACGGTCCAGCGCGGTTTATTCTGTGAATCCGAGTCAGTAGAACGGGCCACCGCGACAGCGCGCGCCCCGGTACGGACGGCGGTTTTTGTGAGGGAGGCGGCGAGCGTATCGACGAGCTGGCGAATTCCGCCGCGGAGGGAGTGGAAAGCGCTCGGCTTTTTTCCGGCGAGCATCTTTCGACGCTTCATCGCGGCGCGTACGAGCGAACTGTTCTTCTCGTCCGCCAAGAACTGGGGGAACGCGGTCTTTAGGGAGATCTCGTAGGCGTCCCCGGCGAAGATTCCCCCGAGGAGCGGTGCGACGAGCGTCTCCGTCGGCTCAATGCCGATTCTTCGCTCCAAGAATTCGCCGACGCTCACGTCGTCGCCCCACTTCCCCTTCGGAACAAGAGGCTCGAGGAGCATCCGCGCCTTCGCCTTCCAGGAGAAGAGGTCGGTCGTCAAGAGCGAGCGGACCCGCGTCGGGATCCCGAGGGCGAGCCCCTCCGGCATCGGACGGAGCTCCCCCTGGTGGACGAGGAAGACGCCGCGGTTCGCCTCGGTCGTTTCGATCAGGGCGTCGCCGAGGCCGAGTTCGCGGCAGAGGGCCGTCGCCTCCGGCTTCGCGATGACCCAGGAGTCGGGGCCGTGATCGACGATGAAATCACCGAATTTGCTCGGGATAATCTCCCCCCGCAAATTCCCTCCAAGCACGTCGGCCGCTTCCAAGAGCGTCACCTCGACCGCCTTGGCCGTCGACTCCTGGAGCTTGCGTGCGAGGGCGAGGCCGGTGATCCCACCGCCGATGATGACGACGCGCGTCGGCGCGGCGGTAAAAGAAGACGCGATTTCAGCGCTCATGATTGCCGTCTGTAGTCACGTTCCTGCCGAGTTCCCAGTCGGAAATTCTAAGAAAATGCGTGCGCGTATGCTGCGCGGGAAGCGCATTTTTCGCAGCGGCGTTCTCGTGACAATTCGCGGCCGGCTATCGGGAATTGTCCTCGTCCTGCGTTCGCGATACTGCAAGCCATGACCTTCCGCCCCCTCCGTCCCCTCGCGCCCGCCATGGCGCTGCTCCTCCTTTCCAGCGCCTGCGACAAGAAGGACGCGCCGACCGCCACGACCGCCTCATCGACCGCTGTCGCAGCCAGCGCGAGCGCCGCGAAGAGCGCCCCGCCGGCCGCCGCGGCAGCTCCTTCGGCGAAAAAGCCGGGAGACGGGAAGGCGACTGCGAAGGCGACCGCCGAAGAGAAAGTGACCGTCGAGAAGCGTGCAGAGTACAAAAAAATGATGACCGAAGGGCGCAAGCTTGCCGGCGAGAAGAAGTGGGTCGAAGCGACGAAGGCCTTTGAAGCGGCCCTCGCCGCAAATCCCGGCGACCCGCGGGCCCTCGCCGAACTCGGCTACGCCGCCTACCACGCCGACGACCTCCGAAAAGCGACGGCGACGAACGCGAAAGCCCTCGAAGCGGCGACAGATCCACAATTGAAGGCGCAAGTTCTCTTCAATGAAGGCATGGTCGCCGAGAAGCAGAACAACAAAGAACTTGCAAAGAAGAGCTATGAGGCGTCGCTCAAGCTGCGACCGAATACGACCGTCGAAAAGCGGCTCACCGATCTCGGCGGCGCGCTCGTCCGTACCTGCGACAAAAGCTATCCGACGATCGATGCGCTCTGCACCTGTCTCAAGACGAACGAGAAGGAGTCGATCATGAGCATCGGCGCCAGCTCGTTCGCCTGCACGGAGAAACCGCAGACGGTTCCGGGCCTTACCGTCCTCCGTTGGGGCGGTGGCGGCGACGCCGACGAGACCGGCGAGCACCCCTGGCTCCTGCTCGCCAAGGCGGCGGACGGTTGGCGAAAGGTAGCCGAGCTCGGCTCCGACTATTCGCCGGGCGCCTTTGGTGTGAACAACGAGACGAGCGTCGACCGCGTGACGTCGAAGACGATCGATGGGCGTACCGTCGCAGAAATCTCCTGGTCCCAGCACGATTACGACGCCAATATGGCCGGTCTCGAAGCAGAGACCTACGACACGAAAAACGTCACGATTTGCATCCTCGGGCCGGTCCCGAAGTGCCCCGTCACGATCCCCGTCGAAGAGACGTCGGCGGTCATTTATCCGCTGGAGCCGGAAGACGACGAAGCGAAGAAAGAAATCGCCGAGATGAAGAAGGAAAATCCGGAAAAGTCCGACACCAAAACGGCGACGTACACAATTGACGGCACCGGCCTCGTGACCGTCAAAGAGACGAAAGGGAGCCGCCCTTTCCTCGCGCCGCTGGTGAAGGGCGTCAAGCTTTGGTGAGCGGAAGCTGGGATTGAAGCTCGGCGCGGACGCGGACGAGCGCCTCGCCGAGCCAGTTCTTTCCCCGCCAGGAACTTCGGTCGAGGGCCAGCTCGGAAGGCCCTCGACCGATCCCCCAGCGGCGATCAAAGGGGCTCGCTTCGGCGATCTCCCGCGATCCCGTAGCCAGGAGCAGCGCGCGCAACTCGGGGGCTTGTCGATATTTTTCGAGGTTGCCGCGAAAGACCACCTCACGGGCAACCTCCTGCCAGCGGGCGTCGTCGAAGGGGACCACGGCGCGGCCGAGCGCCTTTTGCGCCTTCGGGGTGGTCGCAACGAGGATCTGGGCGAGCCGCACGTCGTCCCCGAAAAGGCGCGCCTTCTCCGCCATCATGTACTGCTCGACGCAGCCGTACGTGATCCCGTCGACCGAGAAGGCGCACGGGAACCAGTTCGACGGCCAGCCGTGCCAGAACAGAAAAACCGTTTCGTTTTCGAGGATTTGTGCCGCGCTCATAAAAAGTACTTAGCACTCTTTCGAACGAAGACAAAAAGAAAGAGCCCCGTGGACTCTTTCTTTTTGCGGCCCTCAGAGGAGCTTGCGGACTTCCTCTTCGAGCGCGTCCACGAAGTCGTCGTCGGCGTTCAGAGAGGCGGTCCGCGCGAAGCGGAGGCCTAGTTCGGCCGCTTGGTGCTTCGCTTCGTGATCGAGGTCAAAAAGCACCTCGACGTGGTCGGCGAGGAAGCCGATGGAGGCGATGAGCACGCCCGTCTTTCCGGCGTCACGGGCGGCCGTCATGCCCTCAAGGAGCGTCGGTCCCAGCCACACCATCGGGCGTCCGCCAGGGCCCGTCGACATGCCCTGGGACTGGAAGCAGATCGCTGCGTCGACATCTGGGTAGGTGGCGCCGACTTCTTCAAGGACGATCGCGCAGGCGGCGCGAAACTCGTGCTCGTAGGCATCCCCTTGATCAATCAGGAATTTTGGCAAGGAGTGGGCGGAAAGAATCAGCCGCGTCCCGGCGCGCTCCTCGGCAGAAAGCGGCTTGAGCGCGTCGACGATGCGACGCGCAAACGCCCGGTTGAGCGTGCGGTTCTGCCCCCAATCGGAAGCCCCCGTGACCTTCGCCGAAAGGCCTAGGTCAGAAACCGCTTTCGTTACGTGGTCGACGTAAATCGACGCCGAATGCTGGGCCAGCGGAAGAACAACGATGTTTGAGATCTCACCGACGCTCTTCTGGAGGTCGGCGAGAACGTCGTTCGGGTAGGGCTTCCAGAGGCGCCCGGCGATGCGCACCGGAAGCCCAAGTCGTGCTTCCAACTTGGCCGCTGCCGCCCGGGAGAGATCATTGAGCGGCGACCGCCCTCCGATCGCTTGGTAGCGGCTCGTGACTTCGTGAAGAAGCTCCGCGCTCGGGGGCTGCCCACGACGAATATTTGCTAGGAATCCAGGGAGTTCATCGAGGGATTCGACGGTGCCGTGGGCGGGGAGGAGAACGACGGTTGCCATAGGACCTCTTCCGATGCCGGGAGGCGACCTTCAGGAGCGCGCCGAATACTCTTTCACCGTCTCGACGACGGCGCGGACGGTGTCGACCGGCGTGCCGGGGAGGATCCCGTGACCGAGGTTGAAGATGTGCCCCGGGCGACCGGCGGCCTCGTCAAGTACTCGTTTTGCATGAGCAACGGCGACTTCCTTTGGCGCGAAGAGCACCGTCGGATCGAGGTTGCCCTGGACGCCGCGATCGTGGCCGATCTGCTCCCAGCCCCAGGCGAGCGGCGTCCGCCAGTCGAGGCCGAGCACCGTTCCGCCCGCTTCACGCTGCTGCTTGAGGAGCAGCGCGGTTCCGGTGCCGAAATGAAGGACCGGGACGCCGGTCGCCTCGACGCTCTTCAGGATGTGAGAAACGTGGGGGGCGACATATTCGACGTAGTCGCGCGGCGAAAGCTGGCCGACCCAGGAGTCGAAGAGCTGGACGGCATCGGCGCCCGCTTCAATCTGCGCATGGAGGTATTTGCGGACGACCTCCGCGAGCTTCCCCATGAGCGCATGCCAGAGGTCCGGGTCGCCGTACATGATCCGCTTCATTTGATCGTAGTGGGCGCTCTTCCCGCCTTCGATCAAGTAGCTGGCGAGCGTGAAGGGCGCACCGGCGAATCCGATGAGCGGAACGTTGAGTTCCTTCTTCAAAAGGCGAATCGCCTGGAGCACGTACCCGAGTTCCTCCGGCTCAATCACGCGAAGCGCGTCGACTTGTGCGCGCGTTCGGACCGGCGAATGGACGACC
>JAAFHJ010000012.1 GCA_013298325.1 Myxococcales bacterium
TCCATCGCACGCTGGGCGTCGAGTAGGCGCTCCTCGCGCACTCCGCCGGCGGGGTCGATGCGGTCGAGCACTTCCCCTTCGAGGAAGCTCGCGAAGCCTTCATTCAGCCAAAGGTCATCCCACCATGCCATTGTTACAAGGTCGCCAAACCATTGGTGACCGAGTTCGTGGGCGACGACGGCTTCCATCGAACGGACTTGGCGTCGTGGAGACCGCTCCCGATCGACAAGGAGCAGTTCTTCGCGAAACGTCACAAGACCCGGATTTTCCATCGCACCCGCCGCAAAATCGGGGACAGCGACGAGATCTAGTTTCTCGAAGGGGTAAGGGTAATCAAAGTAGTTTCCGAGAGCATCGAGAGACTTCTTTGCAGCAATTTGAGCCGCTTTTCCAAACTGGGCTTTCCCCGGCGGCGCAATTACCCGAACAGCAATCGGAGCGGGATTCGCGTCTTCGAGGACGGAGAACCTGCCGGCAGCGAGGGCAACGAGATAGCTCGGAATCGGCTTTGTATCCTTGAACACGAATCGTTCAAAGCCCCCTTCACCAGGCTCACGGCGAAGAAGAGGAGCATTTGAAAAAGCCTGCTGCCCCTTTGGCACTTCAATGGAAATACGGAACGGAACTTTGAAACCTGGCTCATCAAAACAGGGGAACGCACGTCGCGCGTCCATCGGTTCAAACTGGCTGTAGACGGCACCATCAGCGACGTAAAAACCATCGAGATCGTCCGAATAGGTCGAATGCCAACGAAGTTCGAGGCTCCCCTTCCCGGCCGGAAGCTGGATGCCAGGCGGCGCTGCGAGCACGAGCTCTTCCCCGCGCGCGGTCGTCGCCAACGGAAAGGCGGTGCCTCCGAACGTGGCGACGGCGCGGTCGATGACCACGTCGCGGGCGTGCATCACGAGGGCCCCCTGCGGCGCCGCCAACGTCACCGCGATCGTTTCCGCGCCGGAAAATTCCTTGCTCGCTGGGTCGAGGCGGAAACGAAGGTCGTAGGCGGTCGGCACCGCCGTCGCGGGAAGCCTGCCATCAGCCCGCAACGCAGGTGGAAGGTTCGGCGGCGCACTTGCGCTCGCAACAGTTTGTACTTCCGTAGGTTTTTTGGGGGCCGGTGCTGCCGGCGAGCACCCCAACGGACCTGCGGCGAGCACGGATACGGCGGCTGCCCACGCGGTAGCGTCGACGAAATGGGTCACCGCGCGCGAGCCTGGGGACGAAAGACGCAATCGCATGGACCGCCAGGAACGACCCGACCGGCGGCGAAAAGTCAATCGGAAACCGGTTTTGCCCGACGTCGCCCTTCGGTCGCCTCCCCCCGCTGAAACGACGAATCGGAGAACGCGTTCGATGGCAAGAGCGGCTGGAATGCGGGTACCTTCCGCCGCCGATGCAACGAAACTTCACCGGCTTCTCGAGGCGACTTCCTCCGCTTGCGCTGCTCCCGCTCGCACTTTTCCTTGGTGCAGGCAAGCCGGCGGCCCCGATCGTGGCGCCCCCAACGACGGCCCCGGCGGTGACCGCTCCGATGGTCGCCTCGAACGCGAGCGGACTCCTCCCGAAGGTCACGCGAAAGACGCTCGCGAACGGCCTCGAAGTTCTTGTGGAGGAGGATCATCGGATCCCGATCGTGGCCGTAAACCTTTATTATCACGTCGGTTCTAAGGACGAGGCAAAGGACAAGAACGGCTTTGCTCACCTCTTTGAACACGTGATGTTTCAAGGCTCGAAACACGTTCCCGAAGACACGTTTTTCGCGACCCTGGAGAAGGCGGGCGCCACCGGCATCAACGGGACCACGAACGATGACCGCACGAACTATTTCGAGACGGTCCCCGCGAATCGACTCGCGCTCGCACTCTGGCTTGAGAGCGATCGTATGGCGTTTCTGCTTGATCATGCCGGCGCCGAAACGTTCGCGTCCCAACGAGACGTCGTGAAGAACGAGCGACGGCAGAACTACGAAGCGGCCCCCTACGGGCGCGTCGCCGAGTTTGCGCGCGCCGCCCTGTGGCCCGAATCCCACCCCTACCATCGGCTCACGATCGGTACCCCAGAGGACCTCGACCGCGCCTCGATTGCCGACGTTCAGGGCTTTTTTCGCACCTGGTATGTCCCGAATAATGCTTCCATTTCTATCGTCGGCGACACGACGCCCGCGGAAGCATTCGCGCTCGTCGAGAAGTACTTCGGCCCGATTCCAAGCGGCAAGCTCCCGGCGCGCGCCGCCCCTCCCCTGCCGGTTGTCGCCCGAAGTCGCCAGCTGACCGTCGAGGCCGATGTGACGTCGGCTCGCGTGCAGTTTGCATGGGTTTCGCCGGCGATGTTCAACCCCGGCGACGCGGAACTCGACCTCGCTGCCTCCGTGCTCGCCGCCGGGGCTTCAACGCGCCTCGAGAAGGCACTCGTCTACGAACAGAAGCTCGCAAACAGCGTGTCTGTGCACCAGGCGTCGCGCCAATACGGCTCCGATTTCTGGATCTCGGTCGACCTACGGAAGCCGGATGCGCTCCCCGCGGTGACCGCCGCCGTCACGGCCGCCGTCGACGAACTTGCCAGTCGCGGTCCGTCCGTCGACGAACTCGCGCGCGCAAAAACCCGCTACCGCACCATGTACCTCGCGAGCCTCGAACAGGCCTCCGCACGGGCAAATCAACGAAACATGTACCTCCAATTTCTGGGCGATCCCGACGCCTTCGAGAAGGACCTCGCACGTTACGAACAGGCGACCGTCGACGGCGTAAAGAATGCGGTAGCCACATGGCTCCCAAAGAAGGGGCGCTTGGTCGTAAGCGTCGTTCCGACCGCCGGTGCCGGGATCGCGGGCAAGCTTGTGAAGACGGAGGACCTGTGAAATACCGTTTTCTTTCAGCAACTTGCTTCGTAGCGCTCGCTGCCTGCAACCATGAAGCACCCCCCGTACACGTGCCGCCGCCTACGGCGGTCCCGTCCGTCGCGAAAGTCCCGGAGGCGTTCGCTACGACGATGGATGCTCCGTTTCGCGCGAAGGCCCCAGAGGCCGGTCCGGAACCGACTTTTGCCCCACCGACTGTCGTCGAAGCACATTTGAAAAATGGGCTCCCGGTCTACCTCATTTCCCGACCGGGGCTGCCTCTCGTCAGCATGCAGCTGGTCGCCCGAGGCGGCGCCGCGCTCCCCGGGCTCCCGCCGGGCATGGCGACGTTCGCCACCGGTCTTCTTTCGGAGGGGACGAAAAAACGCACCGCGGCAGAACTTGCAGATTACACTGACTCGCGCGGCCTGTCTTTTTACGCAACGGCCGACTTCGACGCGGCGTCCATCGGCGTCAAGGGCACCTCCGATGCGCTCCCCGAAGCGGTCGGTCTTCTTGCTGAATTGGCGCTTGAACCCGGCTTCCGCAAGGAAGACGTCGAACGCGAACGGGCGCGCCGCGTTCACACACTCGACGTAGAGACGACGCGGCTCAACACGATGGGGAACGCACCGCTTGCCAGCGCCCTCTTTGGCGCCAACCACCCCTACGGAATTCCGCTCATCGGCACAAAAGCGGCTGCCGCAGCGTGGAAGTCCGAAGAGGTCGCCAAGGCACACAGCACGCTGTTTGCGCCGGGGCGATCCGCGCTCTTTATTGCGGGAAATTTCGAAAGCTCCGTACTGCTTCCGCTCCTCGAAAAGGCTTTCGCGCGCTACGCCCCGCCCGGGAAAAGAGTGCAGACTGCACCGGTGATTCCCGCGAGCAGCGCGAAGGCTCCACGCCTCGTGTTCATCGACAAGCCAGGAGCCCCGCAAGCGCAGCTCGCGGTGGCTAAGCGCGGTACGCGTTTCCTCGACGCCGACTACTTCGCGCTCGCCGTCGGAAATGAGCTCTTTGGCGGCGCATTCTCGAGCCGAATCAACCTCAATCTTCGGGAAAAGAACGCATTCACCTACGGGGCGCGCTCGTCGGTCGGCTTCCGCCACGGCGACGGACCTTTTGTGATCAGCACGGGCGTTTTCGTCGATAAGACCGCCCCGGCAATTCACGAAATCTTTCGAGAACTTCAGCACCTTTCCGACGACGCTCCAAGTGAGGAAGAGCTCGCTCTTGCCAAGGGGCACCTGCGCCTCACGTTGCCCGCGCGCTTCGAGACGAACGACCAAGTTGCGAGCAGTTTTGCGCAGCTGTTCATTCAGGAGTTCCCGCTCACGTTCTACGCGACGCGAAACGCAAAGATCGACGCCGTCACCCCTGCGGCCGTCCAAGCGGCGGCGAAGAAACTCCTCGATCCGAAGCTATTTACGGTCGTGATTGTCGGGGATGGCGCGAAGATCCTTCCAACACTGCCATCTCTGAACCTCGGTGCTCCCCTCGTTGTCGACGGAACCGGAGCGCCGGTCGCCGCCACGAGCACCAAGTAACCGTCGACGCCCCTTCCCTCCCCGCGCCGCGGCGGGGTACGACAGAGCACCGCCTATGCAGGTCCAAAATTATCCGCTCCACGCACGCCTTCAGCAGATGGCGAAGGTCCTCGAAGCCCGATTTTTGGGAAAAGACGAGGTAATTCGGCTTCTTCTGGTGGCAACTGTCGCCGGCGAGCATGCCGTCCTCATCGGACCGCCAGGCACAGCGAAGAGCGCGCTCATCCGCTATTTCGCACGGCTTCTCAATGCGAATTACTTTGAATACCTCTTGACGAGGTTTACGGAGCCGAACGAAATCTTCGGCCCCGTAGACATCGCTGCTTTCCGCGAAGGTCGCTACGTCCGTCGGACCGAAGGGATGCTCCCTTCGTCGGAAATCGTCTTTCTCGACGAGGTTTTCAAGAGCAATTCAGCGATCCTCAACTCACTGCTTACGCTTTTGAATGAGCGGAAGTACTCAAGCGGTGGTGTCTCTCTCAAATGCCCACTTCTCTCCTGCTTTGGCGCAAGCAACGAAGTCCCCGGCGACGAAAATCTGACGGCCATTTTTGACCGCTTCTTGCTCCGGATCCGTTCCGACAATCTGGATGCCTACCACTTCCAGGACCTCCTCCAGCGGGGCATCGAGAACGAGATTCAAGGGCTCGCCGAAGCACCGATTCAGCCCCTCGCGACCGCGCGGGAACTCGCCGAATTGCATCGTAGTTTCGGACAGCGGATGCAGTTTCCGGACGAGTTTCTTTCCGCCTACAAGGGGCTCGTTTTCCAGATTCGCGCCGAGGGCGTCAGCCTTAGCGATCGTCGCGTCGTAAAGATCCTGAAGCTCTTCGCGGCAAGCGCCTGGCTCGACGGTCGAAGCACCCCCGATGCGAGCGACTTCTTTGTTCTCAAACACATTTGGAACAATGAAGATCAAGCGGCCATTCTCGAGGCGCTCGTCACACCGGTGCTCGAAGCGCACTACCGCGACAACCCGCGTGCGCGGCGCGTGGGGGCCGCCGGTGTTGGCATTGAAGCCATGGCCGCCGAGATCGATCGCGTCCGCCAGGTCCTGACCGGAGGGGCAGGCCTCTCCGACGTCCAGCTGTTCAGTCAATTGAAGACGCTCGGAGAAATCAAGGCTGCGCTCGTAGGATCGGCAGACCCGCGCGGGCCCGAACTCATCCAGCGCGTTGACCAACTCCTCGATGCGGCGTTCCGTAGCGGCCGTTTTGCCCAACTGTGAACCAGAAGCCTTCGTATTTTCTGGGGATTGAGACGTCTGGCCCCGTCGGAACGGTCGCTCTCATCCGCGCAGAGGAGGGGGGGAGTCTCACCTTGCTCGGGCGTCGGGAAAGTGCCGTCCGAAATGCGCACGGGGAGGCCCTTCTGCCGCTCGTCGATGCGGTTCTCCAGGAAGCGGGAATTCCCCTCCGGGCGCTCTCCGCGATCGGAGTTGGGGTCGGTCCAGGCTCGTTTACGGGCATCCGGGTGGCCCTCGGAACCGCCATCGGTCTGCGCCTCGCGACCGGGGTACCTCTCGTCGCCGTCGATGCCTTCGACGCCCTTGAGGAGGCGGCCGGTGCCCCTTCGAGCGGCGTCGTGATCACTGTCATCGATGCATTACGCGGGGAAGTATTCGTTCGGATTCGGGATGGAAATCAGACATTTAAAGAACCATCGACCGCCACAGCTGCCGCCATAGACGCCCAATTTGCGGACCACTCCGTAGCCGCGATTATCGGCCCACCGAGCGAGTCGCTGACGACGCAGGCATCGCTGCGAGCGGCCGACGAACCAGATGCGGTCGCGGTCGCGCGCGTTGCCGCGCGACGTTCACCCACCGACGAGCCCGAACCGCTCTACGTTCGGCCACCTGATATTTCGGTCGCTAAACCGAAGAAACAAAATTGAAAACGGGGTTACCAGTGCGGTAACCCCGTTTGATTTTTCGCGCCGATTGTTCAGAGCTTCGGGCCCAACGGCGATTCCGCAACGCCATTCGGCTTCACGAAAAGCTGGAGGGCGACCGAGTTGCCAGCACCATTGAAGTAGGCAACCTTCAGAAGATGCGTCGCCTTGACGAGGTGGACTTTCTGCTCGACGCGCTGGGCGCCGTGAATGCCGTCATTTTCGAGGACGAGCGTATCGTCAATCCAGACCTTCGCGCCATCGTCGGAGACAAGGGCAAGCGTGTAGTCCCCGTCGGTGCTCACATCGACAGGACCTTCGTACTGGATGCCAAAGAGCTCGTTACGTTTCGCGTCGACGCCGGCAAACCCTTCCGTGTAGGCCTGGGAAGCGACGTCGAGCTTATTCGTGTAGAGCAGCGCGGACGGCTGCAAGGTATTGAAATCAGGAAGCTTTGTGGTTCCTGCTGAGAGCCAGTAGAGCTGGCCAAGCCAGGCGGCATCGGTCGCCGTGCCCGACCCGAAGGGCGTATTCGCTGTAATCACTCCCGAACCGCTCGATGTCGCGGTTGTTCCGCTGGCGGTGCCGGTGCCAGCGCCCGGCCGAATGATCGCCGGGTGGCGAGCCGCAAAGCTGCGCGGACGGGGCGTGAGCGGTGCGGCCGCGGCCACCGCAGAGGTCGGCTGGTTTGCGCCGGTCGCCGGCGGCGGCGATTCGGCGCCCCCCATTTGGAAAGACGCATTGCAGCCGGCGAGGAGGAGGGCGAGAGCGATAGAGACGGACTTCTTCATGGTTTCCTCAGGGGTGGGAGTGGCCGCCGGTAGCGCCCGCGAGCGAGAATGCTCGAAGAACGGAGAGGCACGACGGGCCCGATTCTCTGGGGCCGTTGGACGGGCGACCCCACATTCGCTTCACGGACAGAGCGAGTTTTTGATGCATTCTTTGCTATCTTGAACGGGCAAACTGCCTGCCCATCAATGGTTGATGCTTCGTGCCCTCATTTCCGAAGAAAGAACTGGAGGGCTCAGACCTCAACCGCCGAAGCTCTCAATTTTCCAACTGCCGCGTTCACGGACGAGTTGGATCGTCCCGCTTCCGTAGTCAAGCGTGGCGCGATCGCCGGTCTCTTGAACCGGAACGGTCGGGAGGGCCAAGCGGAGGGCGGCAGCAAGCGCTTCTACCTCGGGCTTCTCGGCCCCTTCCCAGGCCGCTTTGATCTTCTCGACGTCGATGCCGTCACGGCGCGCGTCGGGAATGAAACGGAGGAGGACGTCCCAGCGCTTGCGATCGAGGGCCAAGAGGAACGCACGGAGGGCGCGCTTCGGCGTGTCCTGGGCATACAGATCGATCGCCGCAAGGTCGATCTTCCACGCGCCGCGCTCGAGCACCAGCGGCAGTTCTCGACCATCAGAAGTAGTAATTTTCGCGCTTACAACGGGGTCCCCCGTCGGGCGACCCAGCGACCGTCCAAGCTCACGGACCTCGGTGGGGGAGTCCTTCACCATCCTGCGAAAGGCCTCCAAGGAGGTCGTCCGGCGGGCCTCGTCGGACAGCAGACGGTACGCATCGTCGGAACGACCGTCCTCCAATGCATTGGCATATTCGCGAAGGATTCGGTCCGGCTGCTCGGCACCGGCGCCGCCGCACGCGGCCAGGACGAGGGCGGCGAGCAACGCCGTGAACGGTCGACCCGGGCGAGAAGAGCGAAGATTCACGATGTGAGGCGGTATCACGGGGGGATACCGCACGGCGACCGGATTTGCGTGCTGCCCTTCCACGCCCGCCGGGGCCGGGCGTCCTGGCGAACGCACCCACCGCTCGGAAATATCTGGTACATCTGGCGCGGTGAACGCTCCGAAAACCACCGAGACGCTTCCGCTCCTTCCGCTCCGAAATAGCTGCCTTTTCCCGGCGAGTGTCACTCCGGTGAACGTCGGTAGGCCGCGCAGTGTCCGCCTTGTCGAGGAACTCGTCGCTGACGAGCGCCCCCACATCGCCGTGATTACACAGAAAAATCCCGAGCAAGATGAGCCGGGAATCGGTGATCTCCACACGATCGGCACCGTCGCACGTGTCGTGAAGGTCATCCGAATGAGCGCAACGAGCTACTCGTTGGTACTCCACGGCGTCGCACGTATTCGCCTCGTAAATGGCTTCGAGCGCGAGGGAAAAAACGGCGGTCGCGGCTATCTCGCAGGGGAATTCGAGCGTCTCACCGAAAATCTCGAGCGCGATGGTCTCCTCGACGAACGGGCGAACGCGTTGCGCGCCCTCGTGAAGGAGCTCCTCGAGCAGCTCCCGACGCTGCCAAAAGAAACAGCGCAAGTTCTTGAAAATGTGCGCGATCCGGGGAGTCTAGCCGACTTGATCGCGTCGAACTTTCCGACCGAGATCCTCCCGGTCGCCGAAAAGCAGGCGATCCTCGAGAGCCTCGACCCGAGAGCCCGCATTGAAGCGATCATCGCCGTCGCGACCAAGCAGCTCGACATGCAGCGCGTCCGCCGCGAAGTCTCCACGATGGTGGCCGCGGAGGGGAAGAACCAGCGGGAACTCGTTCTTCGTCAGCAAATGCGTACGATTCGTGAGGAACTCGGCGAGAGCGCCGAAGACGACGAAGTCGAACTGTTGCGTGAACGAATTCACCTCGCCGGACTGCCGGAAGACGCCCTAAAGATTGCGAAAAAACAGCTTGGTCGTATGGCCGGGATGTCTTCCCAGTCGGCCGAGTACAATGTGACGCGGAGCTACGTGGAGTGGCTCGCCGACCTCCCGTGGACAAAGACGACTCCCGATACCCTCGACGTCGAAAAGTGTCGCCGATTTCTCGAGGAAGATCACTTCGGTCTAGAAAAGGTCAAACGCAGAATCCTCGAATATGTAGCGGTCCGGAAACTCCGCGGCGACAAGAAGGGGCCGATTCTCTGCTTTGCCGGGCCCCCCGGCGTCGGCAAGACCTCCCTCGGACGGTCGATTGCGCGGGCCATGGGGCGGCGCTACCACCGGATTTCTCTTGGCGGCGTCCGCGACGAAGCCGAAATCCGCGGCCACCGGCGCACCTATGTGGGCGCGCTCCCCGGCCGCATTATTCAGGCGATGAAGAAGGTCGGGACCAAGAATCCGGTCATCGTCCTCGATGAAATCGACAAGATGGGGGCCGACAACCACGGCGACCCGGCCGCGGCACTCCTGGAGGTGCTCGACCCCGCTCAGAACGACACGTTCTCGGACCACTACATCGACACCCCCTTCGACCTCTCTCAGGTCGTTTTTCTCGCGACGGCAAACAGTCTCGACACGATCGCTGGCCCGTTGCTCGACCGTCTAGAGATCATCGAAGTACCGGGCTATACGCGGCGCGACAAACGAAACATCGTTCGCGAATTCCTCGCACCGAAGCAGATTTCTAGCCATGGCCTCACGCCGGACAATCTCGAGTTCGCTGAAAGCGGCATCGAAGTCCTGGTCGATAGCTACACGCGCGAAGCGGGCGTCCGAACCCTCGAACGTGAGGTTGGAAGCGTCTGCCGCCACGTCGCGATGAAGCATGCGAGCGGCGATTTGACGAAAGTTATCGCGGATCGAGAAGCGGTCATCGAGATGCTCGGGCCGCCGAAATACCACGCCGACCTTGCCGAACGCTCGTCGGCCGCCGGGGTCGTTACCGGGCTCGCGTGGACCCCCGGTGGCGGTGATATCCTGTTCATCGAAGCGAGCAAGATGCCCGGCAAGGGTCTCGTGCGGGTAACAGGAAACCTGAAAAACGTTATGCAAGAGTCGGCGGCAGCGGCCGTCAGTTTTGTCCGGAGTCACGCAGAAGAACTCGGACTGAAGCCGGAAGAAATGCAGAAGCTCGACCTGCATCTTCACGTCCCCAAGGGGGGAACGCCGAAGGATGGCCCCTCGGCAGGCGTGACGATGTTTACCGCGCTCTCTTCCCTCTTGCTCGATGCAAAAGTGAAGAAGAACGTTGCAATGACCGGGGAGATCACTCTCCGTGGCGCGATTCTTCCGGTTGGCGGAATCAAGGAGAAGCTCCTTGCAGCGCACCGCGCAGGCATCACCGAGGTCCTCCTTCCCAAGCGGAACGAGCGCGATCTCGAAGACGTCCCCGCCGATGTCCGCAACGATCTGAAGATTCACCTCGTGTCGCGGATCGAAGAGATTCTCCCGCTGGTCCTCGAACCGCCGACGGAAACTGCGACGGTTGAGCTCTGAGCGTGTGAGCGCCGGAAATTCGCGCCGTTTCGGAATCGGGCCGGTCGTTGTCGCTGCCATCGCGACGGCGACCGGCTTTCTTCCGCTCTTCGGGGCCCCGGGCTACGAGCAGGCGCTCCTTGCAGGCCTTTGGGTACCAGGCTTCGCCGCCGTTGCCCTCGCGCGGCAGCGCGTTCCGTGGAGCCTCCAGCGCTTCGGCGACGCCCTAGCGCGCGGTGCTGTCTATGCCCTTGCCCCGCTCTTCGCCGCCTACGTCCACGTGCTGCGCGGCGAAGGTTGCGGGCCCCTCGACGGAACCGTGTATTACGCATGGACATCCGCCTTCGGAATCGTGCTCGGAGCGCTCTGGGGCGCGATCGTCGGTGCGTTTGCATCGCAAAAACAGTTATCTTTACGAGCTTCTACGCTACTTGCAATTGCCGGTCCGCTGACGACGGCGTTGCTCTCCCTTGGGCGCTTCTTCACGTCGCCCATGATCTTCGCCTTCGACCCCTTCGTCGGCTTTTTTAGCGGGACGCTCTACGACACCGTCGTCGATCCCGGCGTTGCACTCTACACCTATCGCCTCGGCTCGGTCTTGACGGTTGCCGCGATCGGCTTCGCCACGCTCCGCCGGCATGCGCGCGGTCGCGCACGCTATTTTTGGACCCTGGGCGCCCTCGCGACCGCGTGTGCGTCGGCCTTCGTCACCGCGAATGGCCCCCGGTTTGGCCATTGGCACACGAAAGAAAGCATCGAAACGGCCCTCGGGGATTCCCTGGACGGTCGGCGATGCCGCGTTGTCTACCCTTCGGGCACGCCACGCGCCGATGCCGAACTCCTCCTGACCGACTGCGAAGCCGAACTCGACTCGGCAGAGTCGTGGCTCGAATTGCCCCACGATTCAAAGAAGTTGACGGCATTCTTCTTTCGAGACGCCGCCCAGAAGCGGGCGCTCATGGGCGCCGAACACACCTACGTTGCGAAACCATGGCGCGATGAGGTTTATTTGCAACTTGCAAGCTTCCCCCACCCGGTCCTTGGCCATGAAATCGCTCACGTTGTGGCCGGTCGCGCGGCGCGCGGCCCCTTCCGTATCGGTGGAGCAGTCGGCGGCCTGTGGCCCAATCCGGGACTCATCGAAGGCGTTGCAAGCGCGGTTTCCCCGGACGACGACGAGCTCACCGATCCCCAGTGGGCACGGGCGCTTCTCGAAGAGAACCGCCTCCCTCCGATCGGAGAGATCCTTTCTTTCCGTTTCTTTTCGGTAAGTTCTGCGAAGAGCTACACGGTAGCGGGTGCGTTCATCACGTGGGTCAAGAGCCGCTTCGGCGCGAAAACCGTGACGGCCTGGTACGGCGGAACCGAGCTCCCGCGGTTGACGGGCCTCGATTGGGCAGCACTTGACACGGCGTTTCGCGCGTGGGTCCAGGAGCAACCGTTCCCCCCGGCGGCACGAAGCTATGCTCGCGGAAAATTTGAACGTCCTGGTCTCTTCGGGCGGAAGTGCCCCCACGCGGTTGACACCCTTCGCGGCGAGGGGGACCGACTCCGCGGCGCTGGGGACGAAAAAGGAGCAATCTGCAAGTACGATGCAGCCCTGGCGCTGGACGGCAACGACTGGAATACACGGCTTGCGCGCGCAGCGACGGTGGCCGAGGGCTACCGCGGGCCGTCAATGCCGGCGCCGCTCGCCCCGTTGCAAGCGCTTCTGAGCGCCGAAACGCCGGCCCCCATCCGCGACCGGGCCGAGGACGCCCTGGCGGAAGCGGCTTGGTTCGCAGGCGACCTTCCGAGCGCAGCGGCGCATTGGAACGCCCTCGCAGCGCGTACGCTCGACGAAGACGCCGGTCGAAATTTTGAGGTCAAGGCACTGGCCTCGTCAGCCTTTTCCGAGCCGCGGGAGAGATCACTCGCGCCTGCGATCGGTGCGTTGATTCTGGGCGACGAGCGCCACCGGGGGCCAAACGCACTGTTGGCTGGCGTTCGCCTCGGAGCTTTGACAGGTCCGGCAGAGCCGCTTGCGCACTACCTGCTTGGAAAAAATCTCATGAATCAGAAGGACTGGCGCGCGGCGGAGCGCGAGCTTTTCCATCCTTCCACCGGTACTGGGACCCTGGCGACCGCGCGCCTTGGCCGCGAGATGCTCCGTCAGCGCGCCGTCGTTTCTTGCATCCTACACACACCTGATCGGCTGGAGGAGACCCGACGGAACGTGCTCGCCACAGACTCGCCGTTCGCGAGCTCGTCGGGCGGGAGGCGTGAATCGCTGTTGCGGTTCATCGCGCGGTGCGCGCCGTAAAGAAGGGAAAGGTGGACTTACGCCGGGAACATCGGAGCACCATGCTGAGTCGTGTCGGAGCGAGAACACTCGCAACGACCCCCCTCTTGAAAGGACCGATCATGAAGCGAATTCTCTCTGCCGTTGTCGCCGTCGTCGCCCTCTCTTTCGCCGCTGTTGCCTCCGCAGACCCGGCCCGTGAGGGCGCAAAGGGGCACAAGGAACACGACGGGAAAGCGTTTCCGATGAAAGCCGAAACGTTCCAAGCGCGAGAAGCCGCCCATGAAGCAAAGTGGAAAGGTCGCTTCGAGACGAAGATTCAGAAGCTACCTGCCGACAAGGCGAAGATCGTTCGCGAACGCATGCAAGCTCGACTGGGAAAAGTTCACGCCAAGGTGGCTGAAGTTACGAAGGACGGGACCGTCACGAAGGAGGAGGCCGCCGAGGTTCGCAAGGCATCACACGGTGAAAAACACAACAAGAAGCGCTGAACCTCGCTAAGAATCTCCAAGCGCCACTCCGAAGCAATCGGGGTGGCGCTTCCTTTTTTACTGTAGGCCAACGTACGTCACTCGCGAAATCTTGCCGCCTTCAAAGCAGATATCGTAGGCGTGCGCGCCAACAGCAATCTTTCCAAGCACTCGATAGCATGTTGTTTTACCGGCCTCTTGTGCCGAAGTAACCGCGACGCTGTCGAAGGAGAATTTTCCAAGACGGTCGTCGACCACACCGGTTTTTGCGAAAGCCCGAAACGCTGCCGCATTCTTTTTTTCGTCACCGAGTGCCTCAACGAATGCCTTTACGTCGGAGGGGAGTTGCACGGGCGGGCCGGCGTCGGGAACCAGGGCCGACGCAGCGCTTGCGGCTGGTCTTGATCCTGGAGTTGCCATCGGGGCTTTCACACTTTGACAAATTCTTTCGAGTGCCGATTGAATGGCGACAAGATTTCCGAGTGGCGTCTCAAACTCGTCATCACTCGCCGTGCAGTGAATCGAGCGACCGTCGACTGCAGGAATCCAAGTGTCGACGTTCAGAATCGACTTTTTGTCATTTGTTGTAACGACAACAAAACGCCCCGCCTCCGTCTCGCGCTTCGTAACCTTGAGGTCTCCGAGAAGGTTTGCCGCGCGTTCGGCATCGGCGAGTGTCGCCGGGGCGACGTCTGCGAGGACTGTGAAAGTCACCCGAATTCCGCCCAAGAGCGCACCAGGGCGGGCGAACGTCGTCGAGTGATCGAGCTTAATGAGGGGATCGGCCTCAAGCCCCTCCGGCACGCCGGCTTCGAAGGTGACGCTCCCGACGGTGCGTGGCGCGACCGCAAGCGGCTTGGTCGTCCAGTCGTCGACGGGCGGCTTCTTGCTGCATGCGGCAAACGAAATACTCGTGAGAAGTAGGATGCGTGCGAGGTTCGTCACACGCTGACCATCGGCCATCCCCCAGGCGCAAACAAGCGCGCGATCGGCGAAAGGGCGTGCAGCCGCGCCGAACGGCTCTCCGGGAGACTCCGGCGGCGGGACCGAAGGAGAAGAAAACCAGAGCGATCGGCGACATGCTTTTTTTGGTTGACGCCCGACGCGAAATCAACGAAGTTCCGCGTCGTCGCACGGGGCAACCCGAGTGATGGTTGCCCAGGTAGCTCAGTCGGTAGAGCAGGGGATTGAAAATCCCCGTGTCGGCGGTTCGATTCCGTCCCTGGGCACTCCCCCAAGAGTGCAGAAAAGGCCCACTTTCCAGTGGGCCTTTCGTCGTTTGTGACGATCTCTTCGACTCGTCATCGGGCATCCCGAGCTAATTCGCCGCATTTCCTTGCGCCAACAAGGCTCGGAGCGCCTCTTCGGTGACGCCCAGGCGCTCCGCCGTTCGGTGGGCCAGCGACGTCTCGGCGACGCCAGGCAGGAACGCGTAGGTCGGGCGTTCCGCGGCGTCGAGCTCGACGCGCAGAAAGAGAAGTGCAGGATGGGCAGCCGTCCCCGCCGCCGCTTCCGCCGCGAGCCGTTTTGCAAAGGCCAAAAAGTGGGTAGTAACGAAGGTCTCGGGTCGAAATTCGCCGAGGAGCTTCACAACAAGGCGGAAGATCGACTCCCCTTCCTCGGGGTTCGTCCCGGAGCATAGTTCGTCCAGCACGACCAGCGGACGACGCTCCTTTCGTGCGTTGCGAGCCTCACCAAGTGCCTCGAAGAGCTTACGAATTCGGAGCAACTCGGTGCCCAATCGCCCTTCGCGCTGGTCGGGGTCGGCGTGGTCGATCAGCGACACGAAAAGGCCGGCAGCGCGAGGGAGCTGCGCACGCACCGCAGGAACAAAGAAGCCCCCCTCTGCGAGGAGCTGCGTCAACGCGACCGCCTGTAAAAGCCTTGTTTTTCCGCCCGAATTCGGCCCAGTGACGACGACGAGCGCCCCATCCGTGCCGAGAACGAGGTCGCACGGAATGGGTGTGCGCCCGTGCGGACCATCCAACAAGAGCGGGTTAAAAAGCGCTTCGATCTCTCGTGGCCCACCGTCGGTCAGCGTCGGCAACGAGGTTGCGAGGCCCGCTTTCGCCGCACGGTCGCGAAACGCAAGCGCTCCGAGGATCACTTCGAGGTCCCCTACAAACGGAAACAGCGGCGGAAGGGCGTCGGCAACGCCGTCAAATACCGTATCCATCAAATGGGCAAAAAGTTCATGCTCGCCAAACTTGCGCCCGCGCAGGAACAGAGAGGTCTGTTCGATCCACTTTCCAATCTGGGACCGATCAAAGGGATTTTCCGCGTCGACTTTCTCGTTCAATATCTTGAAGTCGCGAATTTTCCCCTCGAATCCGATTCGCAAGCGCACGTCGATTTCCGCGACGTTCGACTCGTAGGCGAGAAGAGAGGCAAGCCGCTGAAACCCTTCACTATCTGAGAGATTTCGAGACCATTCGCCGATGCACGAAACGCCGCTCGAGGCATCCACTTGGACGCCGACTCGCACCAAATTTCGCAGCGAAGTAAGCACATTGAGCCGACGCTCAAACGGGTCGGTGTTGACGATACCCGTCTTCGAGAGATTCGTTCGAAGGTCGAGCACCCCAAGGTAGAATTCTTCGACGCGGGCCCGGAGTTCCACGTTTTCGGAAAGCTCACGGAGGATCGCTTGGCGAAAAGGAACGATGCGCTCGTCGCTCGGTGGAGCGGCGACAACCCGATAGAGGAACGCAAGCCGTGGTGTCACGCGTACGCCAGCAATTCGCGGCGAAAAGGCACGCTCAAGGAAGACGCTCAAGAAGAGATCCCGCTCGTAATCTGCGGGACGCCACTCGGTCGGCGGCGCGATGCGCTCGTCGACAAGCACCTCGAAGGCTTCGCCAACGTCACCAGTGGCGAACGCGAATACGAGCTGATCCCGTAGGCGGCGGTCGTCCGGCTCGGAGGCGTTGGGCGTAAGTAGCGAAAGGGCAATCGGTGCTGGCATGGCGTTCCCGGCGCGAGCCGGCGACATACCGGCTAGTCGATCTCGCCTTCGACCGGGGAGGCTTCCTCTGGTTCCCCACGGCGCCAACAAACCGGTCCGGTAAAGTCGTGGTCGGTCGACACGGTCCCACAAAGCTCGTCGGGTCCCGTCCGTCGAAGGGAATAGTCGATGAGATAGGGGTCTTCGCTCGACGGATTATTCACTTTATGGACGCGGAACTCCGCACCCACTAAATATCCGTCGTCGAAGAGGTAGGTATCGCGTGTGAGGCATTGAATGGCGACCCGGTCTCGGTCGACAGAACGCAATGAATAGCGCTCATTGTATCCAAGACCGTTCCAATGTTCTGTCCAAATCCCGTCGAGGTCGGTCACATTGGAGACAACGACGGGGGTCGCCGGTTGTACCGAGACGGCCACCGGCGCACAGCCAAGCGCGAAAATTAGGGGAGTTGCGACTCGGAGCGGGGTCATTCTTGCGAGGTTACGCTCCGTCAGAAGGCGTATCCAACGATGGCGGACAACGTTGTATGCGACGTCTTCTTTCCGTCACTCGCCGCCTCCGTGGAATCAATCTGCAAACGCGCGCCTGCGCTCACGCTGGAGATATTCGCAAACGCTTCGAGGCGATGCTCGCGGATGTACTTCGACGAGACCGTCGTGCCAGGCACATGGACGTACTGTGCGCTGACGTCGAGGTTCTTCCCCAGCACAATGCTGCCACGCGCGCCTACATAAAAGTAGGCGTAGCTTCCGTAGACGCGGCCGCCATCGAGGGAGAGGCCCATCCCGGGCAGGAACGTCACATGCCCGCCCTTCCAGTGTAGGAACGCGTAGGTGGGGCCGCCGTCGGTGCGAAGAATCAGGGCACCGCTGTCGTCGGCCGGCCCGGTAGAGGGCGGGTTCTTGTCGTAGCTCGGCTTCTTTGCGTAGCCCAAGAAGGCTGAACCTTCGAAACCGACGAGCGTCTTAAAGCGCGTTTTGTCAAAAAAACCGCCGCCGTCAATTCCGATTCCTCCCCCAAGGCGCGAGTAGCCACCGGCTTCAACCGGCGTTGTGGCCGGGGCGACAGCCGGAATGGTCCGCCCAATTTCGGTTCCCGACTGCTGGAAAATCTGAAGAGTGAGGCGACCGCTGTGGGCCCCGTAAAGCGGGGTATCGTCCTCGTCGTTTGCGAAGGAGAGCGCTGGCGCAAGCAGTGCGAGCGAGAAGGCGAAAGCGCCGATGAAAAGCGATTTGTTCATAGCAAGTGCCTCCTCTCCTTAAAATCGAAATCCGAGTTCGCCTTGGCCGCCGAGCTTGCCACCCGAAACACCAAAACCGCCAAGAATCCCTTGTCCGCGCAGGTATACGCGGTCGGTGATGTTCACGTAGGCACCGACTTTCAATGGGCTCGTCGTCCTTGAGTTCAGGTTCTTATCCCCAAACAAGGAAAGAATATTGGCGTCCCACTCCGCAGATACGTCGACCACTTTGTTGATCGGATAGTGGAGGCGGAGCATCAATCCGATATTGGAGTAGCTGACGTCGGCACGCTGGGTCGTAGTCGCCGGCGTGGTTGCCGCCTGAGTCCGAAGTTCCGGCGCACCTTGAATGTAGGCGCCGTAGCCCCCGATCGTCAGGATCGCAGGCAATCCGCCGCCTCCTGAGCCAAGCGAGATGTCACCGCCGATCGACGACTCAAAGCCGCGACTGCGGGACCCGGTCGGGTCTAGCCCGAGAAGGTTGGGTGCGTAATACACGAATTCGGCGCTGTATTTTCCACCGACGGCGTCTGATAGCGCCTGTGCCTGGGCGGCCCGTTCTCCGGCGGTCAGCGGCCGGTAGTAGTCCGTTCGGTATACGTAGCGCCCGTCCGTCGAATAGCTGGAACCGACGTAGCGGGAGTTGCTCTGCCCCAGGGCGACGAGCAGCCCCATGAACGCGCGCGCGATGTAGCCGTGGTGCTCAAAAACGCGCACGCCAGTCAGGGTCGGCGTCTTCGTCGCGGCCGAGTAAACGAGCCCGCCGGCGCCGCCGACGACGCCAACTTCGTAGTAGGGATCGGCGAAGCGGGCCGTTCCTGTAAAGAGCGGCGCGCTGTCAGACTTCTCCTCCGATTTCGAGGGAGATGCCGCGGGCGACGACGGTTTCGCCGAGTCGCTGCTCGGCGACGACGGTTTCGCCGAGTCGCTGCTCGGCGACGACGGTTTCGCCGAGTCGCTGCTCGGCGACGACGGTTTCGCCGAGTCGCTGCTTGGGGCAGGCCCCACGGAAACCCCGACCGATGCGCTTGCGGAGGCGGGGGCTACGGCAACGCCGCCGGCTGCCCCATTTTCCGCGGGCTGCTGGGCAGCTGCGTTCGCGGAGACAAGCGGAATCGCTGCGAGAAAGCCCCACGCGAGACGTCGAAGACTTCGGACCATATTTCCAAAGTTACCGGAACTCCCCGACGAAAGGGCATCCCCGATTCGGGGGGGCGCTAGGCGATTTTCCCAACGATCGATTCGGCCGCTTCGACCAGGGCCGTGCCATGAAGGAGGCGGTCCAGAGCCGCAATATCTTTATAGAGAATGCGGTCTTCGGTCATCGGTGCAACGAGCGTGCGAAGCACTTTTTGCACGGCGTCGACCGCGAGTGCCGGGCGATGGGGTGCACGTTGGTCAATTCCCGCAGCGGCGACCATGAGTTCAATCGCCAAACAGCGACGCACGTTCTTCACGATTTCCGTGAGCTTTCGCGCGGAAACGGTCCCCATGCTCACATGATCTTCTTTGCCGGCCGAACTCGGGATCGAGTCGACGCTTGCCGGGTGGCAAAGCACCTTGTTCTCACTCACGAGCGACGCACTCGCGACTTGGGCGATCATGAAGCCGGAATGGAGGCCGCTCCCGGCGGCTAGAAACGGCGTAAGTCCCGACGACAACGCGGGATTTACGAGCTGTTCGACGCGGCGCTCGCTGATGTTCGCGAGTTCAGCGGTCGCGAGCGCGGCTAGGTCGAGCGCCAGCGCAAGAGGCTGCCCGTGGAAGTTTCCGCCGGAAAGAATCTCGGTTTCGTCGCCATCCAAGAAGACGCTGGGGTTGTCGGTGACGCTATTGATCTCACGAAGTAGAACGTCGTGGGCGAACGTCAGCGCGTCGCGCGAGGCGCCATGAACCTGGGGAATGCAGCGGAGGCTGTAGGGGTCCTGGACCTTCCCGCAATCGACGTGACTCGCGGCAATCTCAGACTCGGCGAGGAGCTTGCGCATGTTGGCAGCGACGGTCTGTTGGCCCGGGTGCGGACGCGCTTGGTGGAGGCGAATATCAAAAGGCGTTGTTGAGCCCTTCAATGCCTCAATCGAGAGCGCACCCGCGATATCTGCGACCTGGGCGAGACGTTCAGCGTCAAGAACCGCAAGGACCCCGAGCGACGCCATAAACTGCGTACCGTTGATGAGAGCGAGGCCTTCTTTTGCTGCAAGCGTGAGCGGCGAGAGGGAAACTTCCTTAAGTTTGTCGGATGTTTCGACAATACGACCGTCGACTTCGATGCACTCCCCTTCCCCGATGAGAACGAGCGCGAGATGGGCGAGTGGAGCAAGGTCTCCAGAAGCACCTACGGAGCCCTGCGAAGGAATACGCGGATGAACGCGGTGATTGATGCATTCGACGAGGAGGTCAAGCACTTCCAGGCGAACCCCCGAATGACCGAGCGCGAGGACCTGCGCGCGGAGGAGCATGATGCCGCGCACTTCGGCGACGCCCAGGTCGGTTCCGACGCCGGTCGCGTGAGATCGGATCAAGTTCCGTTGGAGCGCTTCGAGGTCCTTCGCAGCAACCCGCGTTTCGGCGAGCGCGCCAAAGCCGGTGTTGACGCCGTAGACCGGCTTGGCGGAGTCCCCCGCAGCGCAGATGGCATCGACAGCACGGCGTGAAGCAGCAACCTTTTCACGCGCTTCCGGCGCGACAGCGACCCCACGAAAGCCACGGGCGACGTCGGCGAGGTCGGAAAGCGAAAGGGGGCGTCCAAGGAAAACCGGGTCGGTCATAGCCGCGCTGCATAGCCGATTTTTCCAAGCGGATCGCGGATCGAGAACGCGGTAGCCGCGAACGGCGGTCGAACTCGCGCGTCGCTTTGGTCACGGTGGCCATGACGCAAAGCGGCGAAACCCGGGCCTAAGGAAGGCGATGCGCGTTCGGTGCAATTGCGGTATCGCCGCCATTCATGCGCCGGTTCCTTGTCGTCTCCGCCCCCCTTTTCGCCGCCGGCCTTGTGGCTGCGTGCACCTTCGACACCGCGCCTACTCCCGTGCTCGGAGCCACGCACTCGGACGGGCCGACGATTGTGTTCGACCTGACGCGTCGTCCGCTCCCCGAAATTCCGCTGCCGAACGATGTCGCGACGTTCGCCGATCCGTCGAGCCGCACCGGCGTCCGCATCAACGTCTCGTCGATTGCTCCAAGCGGCATGGAAGAGAATGCGCGTCGCCAGTTCGATGCGGTTGAAGGGTGGGGAACGTTTGCACCGATTACGGTCGCTTTTGCCCGCGACCAAAAGACCGGCGCGGGGGAGCCGGCCATCGACCTCGCCGACCTCGCAAAGCGGATGCATAGCGACGGCTACGATTTCCGCGATGATCCCGTCTATGTGGTCGATTTGTCAACCGGCGTGCCGGTTCCCCTCGACCTCGGCTCCGGTATTTTTCCGAGTTCAGTCGCCAAGACGGACGCGTATTTCACGAACGATACCAAGTCGAAGGAAGACACCTTTCTCTTTGAGACCGAAGAGGAGGGGAAGGGCCTCACCCAAGCCGACTACCGGCCTGCTCTCGACCGCGATCAAGACGGAATTTTGGATCATCCCAATACGCAAAGCGGCGAGCGCCCGCGGCCGGGTACCTACGGCGCCGATGAAACGATGACCTGGTACGAACGGGAGACCGATACGCTCCGCTTGCGGCCGGTCATCCCGCTCGAGGGGGCCCGACGCTATGCGGTCATCGTGACCGATCGATTGCGTGGTAAAGCGGGGTCTGTCAATAGCCCCTTCCCGGGCGTGGTGCACCCCACCCAAGTGGCTGATGCGGCGCGCGTTCAAAAGGTACTTGGCGATGGTGCACGCGCCAACTACTTCGGAGACCTCGCCGGAACGGGCCTCCAACATGTTGCATTTACCTGGTCTTTTACGACCCAGCCCGGCACCGCCGACCTCCTAGCACTTCGCGACGGCATCTACGGCCACGGCCCATTTGCCCATTTGAATGCGGAGTTTCCGACAACGATTACGCCTTTTCAGTCTGCAGGAACCACCGCCGACGCTTCCACAAGTTTCGGGACTTCGGATCCGCGCTGCGTCGGCAAGAAGGACCGTCCGTACGTCATTTCGGTGTCCTCGGTAATCGACTTTGTGAGAAAGGCTGCCGATCAGTTTTTTGGCCTCAAAGGGCAAGCGCTGGAGAAGGTGATCGCCGAGATCAACAATATTGATCATTTCGTCGTCGGTACCTTTGAGGCGCCTTACTACTTCAGTGACCCGAAGCACGAAGACGTTCACGAAGCCTTCGCACTCGACTTCAAGAATGGCACCGGGCGCGTTACCAAGGACCGCGTACCATTTCTCATTGCGGTCCCCAAGAAAGGGGCCGGTGGTACCGATCCTTCGAAGCCCTTCGACGCCGTTACGTGGTCCCACGGGACCGGCGTAAATAAGATTGAAGTTCTCCTCCGTGCCGGCATCTACGCGCGCCGTGGTATCGGGATGATCGGCATCGATATGGCCGGCCACGGGCTCGCTTTGAACGATACCTTCAAGAGCGTGGCTCAGGAGTATCTCGGCAAGGAGTGTTACGCCCCCTTCGTCGACGGACTCTTCGCCGGTCGTGCGGAAGACCTCGATGGTGACGGCACCGCCGACCCCGGCGGTTACCTCTGGACGGCGCACATTTTCCACTCACGCGACAACGTTCGCCAATCGGTCCTCGACCAATTGATGGTCGTTCGTGTCCTCCGGAGCTTCGACGGTCATGTCGGAACCATCGACGCCAACGGCGATGGAAAGAAGGATCCCGAGGGGGACTTTGACGGAGATGGCATTCCCGACATCGGCGGGCCAAGTGCCCGTATTTTCACCGCCGGAAACTCCTACGGTGGCGTGGTCGCGATGGTGCACGGCGCCATCGATGCAGAGGTTACTGCGGCAGCACCGATCTCCGGCGGCGGCGGATTGGCCGATGTCGCGACGCGGTCTTCATTGATTCCCGATTCGGTCATTCAGCAGACGATGGGGCCGATTCTTGTCGGCGTTCCTGCCGCGACCCGGCATGGCGGAGAGAAGGAGGAACGGACCCGCTGCTCGGACGGTCAAACGTCGATTCGCTTCGTCCTCAACAAGCTCACGAGCACCCAAGAAATGGAGATCGCGTGCCTGTCAAAGGCGGAATTGCCCGATTTGGCAACGATCGTGCTCTCCAATCCGCGGAACGGGGAGCTCCGTTGCGCACGTGTCGCCGATGGGGGCTCCTTCCGCGTGCCGGTCGCCGCAAACATCGACGACCCGCTCGTGGTGAAGGTCTTTGAGGGGCGCGACGTTGTCGACAGCTATGCGACCTGCGGCGTGGTCGGGGGGCCGAAGCTGTTGCGAACGGTCGATACGTTTGAGCAAGCGATTTCGCAGAGTTATCCTGTCGCGGATGAGAGCATCGTCTGCGACGCCCCGAACGGTTGCGCCCAATACAAGGGGCGCTACTACCCGGTCGGAGATCGTTTGGTCTCCCCCCAAGAGGGGCTCGGACTCGGCCGTCAGACGCCCGCGCTTCGGCGCCTTTTCGACCTCACCCAGATTGCGCTCGACGCCGCCGACCCGGTGAACTTTGCGAAGGGGTACGCGCTCCGGCCGTTTCCGCGCCCCGATGGGTCGCCGGGCACAGCGCACGGGTTCGCGTCGTTCTCCACTGCCGGCGATTTCTACGTCCCGATGGCGACGAACTTCGCCTTTGCACGCGCCGCCGGCGCCGTCCCGTTCCTCTCGCCGGACGCGGCCGCCCTCGCCCCTGACTGGCGCGATTTTGCAATGACTCCGTCGCTTTCCGCGACGCTTGGTGCACGAACCGCCGACGACGTGTTGGTCGGGACGGGTACTCTTGCCGGCCTCGAACGCCTCCGCCTCAGCAGCGGCGGGCCGCGCTGCGTGGTGAACTACACAAAGAGTGCAGTTTGCACTGATTCTGACGCGCGGTCGTCGGCCTGCAATACGGCGGTGTTCGACGTCGACTACCTTTCCGAAGGGCAAGATCGCTGGGATGCCGCGCACCCGCCGACGCCGCTCCGGCTCGTCCGCCTCGCCCGGCCGGCAGCCTCCCTGGAGGACGTCGACGCCGTCTGGGGGCCGCGCCTCGCAACCCGCCCCTTCACAAGCGATGCGAGCGGCTTCAAGGGCGATGAGGGGCCGATTTTGGCTGTCGGCAACGCGTATACGCAGCCTGGGGGCGAGCACGTTTGGCTCTACGGCGATCCGTGCCGAGCCTTCGACGCGCCGACGTACTACAGTAATCTTCTTGCGGATTTCTTCGTCGCGGGCGGCACAAACATTCGCTACGCCGCCGCCCCGGGGACGCACCGGTGCCTGGCGAACGAGAGCTGTTCCTTCTTCAAACCGTAAACGCGATGTCGTAGCGGCGCGCGCTCCGGTCGCCAGCGAGCCAGGCATGGCCGGTCGCGCCGACGTCTAGTCCAAGGTGAATCGGCTCCGAGGCAGCGGATGCATCGGCGATTACCTCGGCGACCGTCCGCCGCAAACACCCGGATTTCCCTGGATAAATACCGTCGATGGCGGTCAGGACTTCGCGAAAGCCGAGGCGCGCTTCGTCCGTCCGACGGACTGCCAAGGCCCCTTCCGCACGCGCATCGGCGAACGTGATCGGCAAGGGGAGCGCGCGGGCTAGCAACGCCTCGGCGCGCCAAATCGCGGAAAGAGCGGCATCCGCTTCGAGGAAAAACGAGCACGTAAATGGCGGCTCCACCGGGATTGACGCACCGCGACCGATCAAGAACAGGTCGCCGTCGCGGGCGGTCACAGAAACCCCGGCAGGCAGCGCAGACGCGACGTCGCGGAGGGCAAACGGGAGCGGCCCGCCGACCCGCGCTGCAAGCGTCGGCGCACAGAGGCGAGTGACCGTCCGGAGCGGCGAGACACCTTCGCACGTCGCGCGGACAACGAGCATCGTCGGGCGTACATCGATGCATTGTGCAAGGAAAATGCGGGCATCCTCGTTCCGTCGCGCCTCCCAGAATCCCGTAAGGATCACGGCGTCTTCGCCGAGTCGTTCAACCGGATGCGCGGAGGAACCTGTCCGGAAGGCGGCGACCGACGCTCGGGAAAATCGGGCGTCGAAGGCGCCCGCGGCGCGTCGGATCTTCGCGTCCTCGGAGGCAACCTGCACGCGGGGAGCATCGTCGGCTCTGGCTCCTCTTGCAACCGTTGAGGCTCCGAAGTACCTCCTGGCCATGCGCTATTACGTCGATCTCGCCGACAAAAACTCCGCCACGGGGACCCAAAGCCGCCAAGTGGACGTCGAAGTCCTTCCGTCGGGCGCGCTCGCAGTGACGCTCGATGGCCGAAAAGTCGACGTCGACGTCGTAGCGATCGGAGAGCAGCTCTCGATCCGGATCGACGGTCACGTTGTCGATTTGACGACCGAGGGGCAGATGCCGGAAATCGGCGCTGTTATTCCTGGGCATCGGAGCTACGTCCGCGTCGAGAGCGATCGCCTCCGAGCGGCGCTTGCCGCCAAAAAATCGGGAGGCGGAGCTGCGAGCGGCCTGCTGAAGAGCCCGATGCCAGGCCGCGTCGTGAAAATTCTCGTCGAAAAAGGGCAGTCGGTCAAAGTCGGCCAACCGCTCATTGTCGTCGAAGCGATGAAGATGGAAAACGAACTTAAAGCAAAGCTTGAAGGGACGATTACCGAACTCTTCGTCGTGACCGGCGCAACGGTGGAAGCCAACGCCAAGCTGCTTGTGATCGGCTGAGCGATGCCGACGGCCGTCCCCCGCATTCCGCTCGTTCATGGACCGACGCCGATTGTCCGCATGGCGGCTCTTGACGCCCTCGTCGGCTGTCGCGTGCATGTGAAGCGGGACGACATGACCGGCGGCGCAGAGGCGGGGAACAAGCTCCGAAAGCTTGAGTATTTTCTCGCAGATGCGCAAGCGAACGCAGCAACAACCCTCGTGACTTGCGGGGCGCTTCAGTCGAACCATGCGCGGGCGACCGCCCTCGTTGCCGCCCGTTTTGGGCTCCGCTCGCTGCTCCTCCTGCGCTGCACAGAGGGGCCGACCGACCCGTGGACCGACGCGGACGACCTGCCAGCGGTCGGGAACGTCGCTCTAGCGCGACTCGTAGGTGCTCGAATTCGAAGAATTTCTGCGAGCGACTACCGGCAACGAACGGCCCTTCTCCTTGAGTCGTCCCAGGAGATCGATCGCAACGGCGGGCGTGGCTACGTGATCCCCGAGGGGGGTTCGAACGGGCTCGGCTCCCTCGGCTACGTGCGTGCCGCCGAGGAAATTGCCTGGCAAGTGCGCCACGGCGCCGTCGACGCGAAGCGCTTTGCGGAAGTCGTCGTCGCCTGCGGGTCCGGGGGGACCGTCGCCGGATTGGCCCTCGGCGCCGCGCGCACGGATGTCTATCAACGCGTCCGCGCGGCCCTCGTCTGCGACGACGCGCGCTATTTCGAAGGCGTTGTCCGTCGGATTGTGCAGGAGAGCCGCGCTTGGGACGACACGCTTGGCGATGTCGTCGCGCCCGTGCTCTACGACGAATCTTCGCGCGGGCCCCGCTATGGGGAAATGGACCCCGGGCAGAAGGATTTCCTCGTCGATGTGGCCCGGAACACCGGTCTCATCCTCGACCCCGTCTACACGGGAAAGGCGTTGTAC
>JAAFHJ010000120.1 GCA_013298325.1 Myxococcales bacterium
AACACCTTAAATACAAGACCGAACACCAGCCAAACGGCGGCGATCCCGAGCCGGATCCAGGAGGATGGCTGCGTCACGGCAAAGGGGATGATCTGCACTATTCGTGCCGCCATTGCCGAAGAAATGCAGCACCATAGACGGCAATGTAGGCGATCCAAAGGAGCATATTCCCCCCACGGATCACCCACGTCCCCTCCCAACGAACACGTGGCTCCCCCGGCTGTTGGCGCATGACCGGGTCAAAAATCAAAGGCTGGATCACCAGGCGCAGCACCCAAAAGAGGACGACTGCACCGAGGAGCAGCCGCGCAAGGTCGCTTCGGTCTAGCAGAAGCCTCGGATATCCAAAGGAAAGCAAGCCGAGCATCAGCAAGACGAATGCGATGAAGAAGGTATGCACCGCAAAGATACGAGCATTCAGCGGCGTAAGCTTCTTCGTATCCTTCTTCCAATCGAGCACGCGCCCAAGGACGCCATGAAAGAGCGAAAGGACGATTAAACTTGCGCCGGAAAGGCGCAGAAGCAGAGCGAGCATCAGGGTTGTGCCCCGCGCGGCGATTTTTCCAGCGCCAGCGCCATTACCCATGGAGTGATACGAACCTCAGCGACCGGGGTGAGCTCCGCATGCGCAGCAAGACGGAGCCACTCGCTGCGCGCGAGAAAATGAAAAAAGCCGGGACCAAACGCGGCGAAATTCGGAAAGTCCCGGAGATGTTCGACGAGAACGACGCGACCGCCCGTCCGCAAAATGCGACGTAGTTCAAGGAAGAACAATTCACGAACGCGGCGATCCCGAATCTCGTGAGCGGTGAATGCGACGATGACGGTGTCGCAGGAATCATCTGCAAGCGAGAGCGCTTGTGCCGTGGAAGGACGGTCGACGGCGTCGTCGGCGTGGGGGGTGAGAAGGCGCGCGCGCGCGATCGACGGCGTCATGAGCGCGCGCTCGTAGATGTCGAGGCGCGCGACGCAACGTCCCGGAAGGGCGGCGGCGCTATTCACTTCTGCGTCGAGCCCCGCGTGGACCGTTGCCCACTCGGTGACGCGCGCCGGAACCAGCGCTTCTCCAAGGAGCCACCGCCCGGCGACGAGCGGAGAGCGGTCGTAGACGTACGTCGAGACCGCGAGGGAGGCGAGCGACCAGGCGAGCGCGATGGCGCCCCCGGAAGCGACCACAAACGCGTACAAAAACGGAAGTTTAAGGGCAGCCCCCATCGCCACAAGCGCGAGCGACCAGGTGACGAGATAGGTCGGCCAGTTGTAGAGGAAGATCCGAAGGGCCGCTGTGGAAGTCGGCCCGCCGTCTCTCGCGACGGCTCCACGAGGGGGTTCGCCGGAAACTCCATCCGTCGGCGAACCGTTCATGGCGACTCCGCGAGATCTTCGAGGGTCCCCGGCTTCCACGCATAGGGGATATTTTCTACATAGAAGGCGTTGGATAGGCGGGCAGGAATCCCTGGAAATTTCGCATCGAGGAAGGCCGCTTCGCGCACGTTTACAGAGATTGCTTTCGGTCCCCAGGACTTACGAAGGCCTTTGATGACGACCATCTTCTTCGACTCTTCGTCGTACGAGAAGGTGAACGGGAGCGGCCCTGCAAAATGGAGCGCAGCTTCCATCGTCTCAAAAACACTCGAGGAAGGGAGCCCGGCCTCTCCGAGGCTCGTAAGGTCGGCAAGGACGTGGAGATCGCCTTCCCCACTCGTACTCTTCACGCGAACTTCGTAACGAGAGTCTGTAATTTCCGTCGTGACGTCGGAGAGCGCATAGTTGTAATGGGTAAAGACGTTTCCAAGCCGCGACATTGCCCATTTGTCGGTATCGCTTCGCAGGATCTTTAGTCCGCGCATGCTCGGCTTTCCCGGCCGCTCAAACCGCGCAAAAATTCGGGTTCCGCTCAAAAAGAAGCTACGCCCCAACCAGGGCGGAAACCCCTTCGGTCGTAGCTCGCGGGTCTCGACGAGGGCGATCGCGACAAAGCCAAACTCCTCGTCCACGGCCCGGGTCGACCGGTAGCGATCGAGCACGAGACCGGGGCCGAGGAGTGGCTCGAGCGCTTCCGCGGGGAGCGCGTAGGTGAGGACGAGCGAGCGGCGGAAGAATGCCTCAACGCCAAACGGGTGATGCTTGAGGGCCATGCGGGTGCCCGGCAGGCTTCCTGACTTTTCCGGCCGAAGGAAGCACCGAATGACGAACGGCGAGAACTCCGGCGGCGACTACTTCGTCGCGGCGGCGATTTCGGCGGCGTGGGTCGTCACATCGACCGACCGAAAGATCTTCTTCACGGTCCCATCGGGCGCGATGATGAAGGTTTGACGGGCCGCGAATCCCGCATTGAAGGGGACCCCAAAGGTCTTCGCGAGGGATCCATCGACGTCGGCGACGAGATGGAATGGGAGCTTGTGATGCTCGGCAAACGCCTTGTGGGAGGCGTCGTCGTCGCCGGAGACGCCGACGAGGAGCACGTTCTGCTTGCTCAAGTCATTCCACGCATCCCGGAAGCTGCATGCCTCTTTCGTGCAGCCGGGAGTTTCGTCCTTCGGGTAGAAATAGACGACCAAATACTTCCCCTTCGCCTCGCCGGTGCCGACGGCGACGCCATCGTGAGCCTTTCGCGAAAACGTCGGCGCAGTGGTCCCTTCTTTCACCTCGGCGGCGGTCGTCTCCGCGTTGGTGGGCTGGGTCGAGGCCCCGTCGCCGCTCTTCGTCGGCGTCGCGGCTGGCGGGTCTTTGCTGCAGGCTGCACCAAAAAGGGCGACGCCAGCGAGGGCGGCACGAAGGCAGCGGCGAGCATCGGTGTGGGGATGATTCATCATGGGGTTCCTAGCGACGTCCGATGCTCTCCGTCGCCGAGAGTTGCGCGCCTCGTCCAACAGCTCGCCATTTCAGAGAATTTCGTACTCTTTCAGGCGCCGGTAAAAGGTGCGACGGGGCATCCCGAGGCGCTTCGCCGCCTGGAGGCGATTCCAGGAACACTGGGTAAGCGCTTCGAGGATTCGCTCGCGTTCCTCTTGGCGAAACTCGGTTGGGTTCGTCGCCTTGGCGCGCGGGTTCCGGGCCGAACTCGGCACATGCTGGGAATCGGGGCTGCTATCGCGGCGGAGGTCGGTCCCGCGCGACGACGAAGCGGCGGCCGGCACGTTCTTCGGCAGCTCCAGGTCGCTCGGCGCGAGCTCGCTCCCGTCGGCCAAAATCCAAGCGTTTAGGAGGACATGCTCCAGCTGGCGCACGTTCCCCGGCCAGTCGTAGCCAACGAGCGCCCGTAGCGCTTCCCGCGAGAGCGTCTTCTTGTCGCGTCGGTGGCGGGCGGCAAAGAGTCCAAGGAAGTGATCGACGAGCGCGGGAATGTCGTCTTTGCGCTCACGTAGTGGCGGCACGAAAACCGGCACAACGTGGATTCGGTAATAGAGATCTTCGCGAAAGGTCCCCTCTTCGACCATTTTTGCAAGATCGCGATTGGTCGCAGCCACGACGCGCACATCGACGCTCTCTTCGCGAGCCCCGCCAACGGGGCGCACCGTCTTCTCCTGGAGCACACGAAGGAGGCCCGCTTGCATCTTCAGCGGCAATTCCCCAATTTCATCGAGGAGTATTGTCCCGCCGGAAGCTTCGCGGAAGAGCCCCTTTCGGTCTCGGTCGGCGCCGGTGAAGGCGCCGCGGACGTGCCCGAAAAGCTCACTTTCCAAAAGATTCTCGGGAATCGCGCCGCAATTCAATCCCAAAAATGGGGCCCGCGAACGGCTACTTGCGGCGTGAATCGCCTTCGCGATCACCTCTTTTCCAGTCCCACTCTCTCCGGTAATCAATACCGGAATATCGGCGTCTTTGACGCGTTCAAGCACTGCGTACAACTTGCGCATGTTCGCGCTCGTACCGACGATGCCCGCCCAGCCGAAGTGGGAGCGGAGCTCGGTGCGGACCTGCCGAAGGTCCCGGCGCGCCGCCTGAAGCTGCTCGGTGCGACGATCGAGGCTGTCGGCGAGCTTGGCCTTGGCGAGGGAGAGCTCCCTGTTCATCGCCTCCAATTCGTCGCGACGCTTCGTGTTTTCTTCAAGAAGTCTCGCATTTTCAATGGCAATGGCTGCCTGATCGGCGAGCGCTTGCAGGGTCGGCAGTTCATCCTCAAAACGGACGCCGGGGCGCGTTCGCGTTTCCAGGTAGAGTGCACCGATCGTCCGGGTTTCGACGGCGGCAGAGGGCTCCATTTCGCGCGCGACGGCAGGACCGGATTCCTCGGACCACGCGCTCCGCTGGGCTCGTATTGGCACGCAAGCCACCGACTGAACGTGGAGCGCGAGGATCGATCGAGCCCCTTCAAGTCGTGCATCGGATTGAGCATTTCGAGCGACGACCGGCTCTCCCGTTCGCACCACGCGTTCGGCGACGCTTCGGGAAAACGAGAGGTACGGCGCATCGCCGTTGGCATCGCGAGCCGCGCGGGTCTCAAGCTTCCCGCGGGCATCCTTCAGCACCACAAAGCCACGCTCTGCGCCGACGAGCGTCACAGCGTGTTCAGCCACCCGAGACAAAAGGCGAGACAGATCATGCTCGCGCACAAGCTCCCGCAAGATTTCCAGAAGCGCCACGAGGCGCGCTTCCATCTTATTAGGTGCAGTATGCAACGATGCGAGCGCAGTCCGCCCGGCAAGGAGCGAGAGCACGTCCTGGGGCGACGGGCGCCCCGCCGGGAACGAAACGGGCAGCTCCGTCGCGTCGTCTTCCGAGGGATTCCGCTTTGATGCTCGCGAGCCTTCGTCGCGAAGCGACTTTCTCCGTGGATCGTTCCAGAAGACTTCACGAAGGTCGCGCGGAAGTCGCGCGGCGGTCTCCTCAAGGAGTCCCAAGGCAGCCCTCCGATCTTCTTCCGCTTTCTGCGAGGCCTGGGGAAGTCCTTCCGCGATGGAGAGCCGCGCGCGTGCGTCGAGGGCCCGCCAGAGCCACTCCTTCCGCGAGGCGATCAGAGCGGCTTCAATCGCACTGTCAAAGCTCTCCTTTGCCGCAACAAACGCACCTTCTCGGAGCGCGAGTTCCCCTTCGACGAGGGCAGCAAGGGCCCGGTGCTCGCCCAAATCGGGCGTGCTCACACGCAGCGCGGCGACCTCGCCGGTGAGGGCATGGACCGTCTCCGGCCGTGCGAGAATCCCCTCCAAGCGTGCTTCGAGGGCATCCATCGGCCGCCCTGCCGCTTCGTAGGCCTCCGCGCAGAGCGCATACAGCCGCGCCGCGCGTTCCTGGGCCCCCGCCTCGCTCGCCGCACGGAAGGCGAGCTCCGCCTCCAGGCCATAAAGCTGCGCACGCGTAGCCGGAGGAAGTGTGTCTCTTCGGGCTGCGAGCGCGTCGAGGGCGATCCGCACACGCGCATAGCGCCCAAGATAAAGATCAAGGTTGGCAAGATTGAGCGTCGCCGCCGTGACTGCCGCCGCGAGGCCCGCCTGGGAACCGAGTTCCGTTGCCGCTTCCAGCTTTTCGACCGCCCCGGCGAGATCCCCCTCCGCCTGCAGGAGAGCTGCAAGATTGAGACGTGCACTCACGAGCGTCGCTGCATCATTGGCAGTTGTCGCTCGCATGATCGCACGTTCATAGCGAACTCTTGCTTCACCCGCGTCGCCACGACGCTGAGCAACAATGGCACGACCGGTCTCGCCGATCGCTGCGAGACGATACTCTTTTGCGCCGTCGGCGCGGACGGTCGCCTCCTCGAGAATCGCCGCGCCGCCGTCCAAGTCGCCGGCGAGGGCGCGAGCAAGTCCGTGAACCATACACGCATCGAGCGCGAGCGGGTCCTCGGCGAGTGGATCGGCGATCGGCGCCGCAAGGGTGGCTGCCGCCGCGTAATCGCCGCGGCGGAGGGCTGTTCGTGCCCGCAGAAGCGCCGCTTCCCGACGCTCCGCGACCGACGCATCGGCCCCTTCATCGAGCCACTGCTCGGCGAGACCGATCTCCCCTTTCGCGAGGGCGATGCGCACCGCGGCGAAACGGAGGCGCTGGTAGTTCGGCGAAGTGCGTGCATCTTGCACTGATTCAAGGACGCCGCTATCCCGCCCAAGAAGCCCGCCAAGGAGGGACTCCGCTTCCGCGAAACGGCCATGAATCACGGCACGTTCGAGCGACTCGAGGGTCGCCGGAAGCCGGGTGCTCTCGCCCTGGAGGAGGACGTCGAGGTCTTCGACGCGCACCACCGGTTTCCCGGCGAGGCGCGCCAACGCCTGGCGGAGGGGGGCCGGGCGCTGGCCGGTCCGCGCCAGGAGCCCGTCGATCACCGCCGCCGAGAGGGCCGGTGCGGCGCGCCGGACGAATGTTTCAAGGTCGGAGCGTGCCAGGAGCGGCGTCTGAAAAATCCGGTTGTCGGTCCCGTCGGCGGCATGCTCCTGCCCCGCATCGACGACGCGAATGATGCGTGCTCCGCGGCGCTGAAGCGTGGCGAGGCGCCCAT
This sequence comes from Myxococcales bacterium, assembly GCA_013298325.1. GTDB lineage: Bacteria > Myxococcota_A > Polyangia > Polyangiales > Polyangiaceae > JAAFHJ01. The sequence goes on from JAAFHJ010000120.1 coordinate 6,434, forward strand.
CGATGGCGCTCGCCTCGGGGCCGCCGGCGAGGTCGACAGCGACCCACAGCTCGCTCACCGGCCCCCCGTCGGCGAGCTCCAAATCAAGTGCTTCCCCAGCAGAAATGCGGAGGTCGTCCCCGGCTACGTGCGCAACGCGATAGCCGGCAGCCCCAAGCGTCCAGACGAGACGACGAAGGAGCGTTGAGCGCCCCGACCCGGCCGGCCCCTGAAGGACGAGCGAGGCGCCCGCATGCAGGGTTGTAACCGCCCGAAAGAGCTCGTCACTGGTACCATCAATGCCGACAACAGGGAGCGGAACAGTCGTTGCTCCTTGCGGGGCCGGAAGGCCGGCGGCACGACGAAGGTCGGCTGCGAGTTCGTCCACGCTCGGGTGGCGCGCCTGTTTGTCTGCATGGGTCGCACGCGCTGTCACCGCATCAATCGCAGTTTTCTTCGCTAGCTCCAACTTCGGACCGAGCGCATCAACCGCTTCGGCGATCGTCGCGCCAAGAGAATAGACCTCCGCACGAACGGTGAGCGGTTCTCCCACAAACAGCTCGGGTGCGGCAAATCGCGGGGTAAGGCCGCGCGCGTGCGTCCCCTGTTCAAACAGCGGTGCTGCGAGGCCAAGGTCGACGAGGGTCCCCCCGCCTTCCGGCGTCACAATCAAGTTTGCCGGTTTGATATCGCCGTGGAGCAGCCCCGCACGGTGGAGAATCGTCAATTGATCAGCAGCATTAAGCAGGGGCAGAAGCGCAGCATCTACTGTCGTTGTTCGATCGTTGAGATGCTCGGCGAAGCTCCTCCCCTCGACCAAGTCCCGAACGAGGTAGGCGCGGCCATCGGCGGCGCGGCCGAAGCGATGAACGAGCGGCAAGCCGACCCCTTCGAGGCCGGAAAGCGCAGTCGCCTCTCGAACCAACGCCAAAAGCTCGGCCTCACCAGCATCGGCCGACAGCAGCTTTAGCGCATAGGGCTTTCCACAAACGCGATCGAGGGCGTCCCACACCTCACCGCTGCCCCCTTTTCCGAGGCAAGCGCGAGGCGCGTAGCGAGCGGGGAGCTGGGCGGCGGAGGGGGCGTCTTCGTTCACTGTTCGTAGAGATCCGACTCAACAACCTTCGGCTTCCGCTTGGCCGGCGCGAACCCATAAGATCCTGAAAAACCAAACCAAGGGCCGGTGAGGCCCCAACCAAACGAGAAGCGGCTCGAGAACTCTTTCGAAGGCTTAAAGCGGAAACCGAATTCCGGCGTCAGCACCGGAAGGAGGACCGGCTTGTAGCCGCCGTTGAACCAATTCGGCTCGTTGTAGCCGCCGACTTTGGCGACGTCGGCGTTTGAGTGGCCCGCCTTCGTACAACCGGCATAGGACGTCCCAGGGGTAGGCCCCTGATTTTCCGTCTGGCACTGGTTGTAGGTCTTCCCGTTGTTGCCTTTGTACTGGCCCTTCCCGGTCGTATCTTCGTAGACCCAATTGATCATGAGCTTGTCGAAGACGACGCCCATGCCGACGCCGAGGCCGTATTCAAAGTCGACCCCTTTATCGATTCTCGCCGACCAGAGGACGTCCACCTGCCCATTGACCGACTTGAGGCTGGAGTTGATGACGCTCCAATTGCCCTCGACGCCGTCAGGCTTCCCCTTCTCCAAGAAGAGGATGTCTTTTGACGTGCCGTACTCAATGTACGAGAGCGACGGGATGACGCTCATGCCGCCGCGGCGAATTTCGTAGTGGATGCCAACTTCGTGAGAAGTGAGGCCACCGCCCTGCTTTACGAACGATTCTACAAGGAATTTCGGAACGATGTGTGCCCGGTACTGAGCGCCAAGGAAACGATAGGTGTAGTTCTCACGCTCCTCGACGGCGTAAGGGTCGCCAGCAGCGGCCTCTTTTACGGAGGCCTTCTTTGCAGCCGCATGCTCTTTCTTGCGCGGGTCACCGTCGTCCGCTTTGGAGGAATCCTCCGCGGCGACCTCGGTCTTCACGGCGGCATCCTTCCCCGCTTCGACCTTCTTTGAATCGCTCTTTCCGGCGTCTTCTTTGGAAGGTTCGGTCTTTTTCTCGTCAGCCTTTTTCGCCGGCGGAACGTCAGCAAAGGCCTGGGAGGCGAAGAGAAGCGTGGCGGCGCCGGCAAGAATGCGTGTGTACTGCATAGAAAATCTCACTTCTCGCTGTTCTTATCGGCTTCGAGGCGACTCACTTCGTCTTCAAGACGACGAATCGTGCGCTTCAAATCCTTCACTTCGTCCTGCGTGGCGACGTTCATCGCCTTGGCGAGCTTCTGAGCCCCCTCTTCCGCGATCCCCTGCACCTTCCCCGGCACAGCCATGACCTGCATGACCCCCTGCATCACGCGCGGGTCCTGCATCACCTTCTGGACGCGCGGATCGCCGAGAAGTGCCATTCCTTGCTTCAACAACTGCTTCTTGAGAGACGACATGCGACGGTCCTTTCCTCGGCCTTCCGCTGTGGCGGCGCGAAGTGTGCGCGGGTGTGCCATGCGAGGCCGGTGTGTGCAACCCATGTGCGCCGCATCGCGCTACAAAAAAAAGGAAGAGCGCCCCGGCGGAGCGCTCTTCCACGATTGGCGGTCGCCAAGGCGCCGCGTTCAGTCTTTGGCGTCGCCACGCGCAAAGATCGAGGCGACGTAGTTGAGGACGTCGGTCGCCGAGACCTCGTTGTAGCCAAAGTTCTTCATGAGGCGCGACTTGATGACGTCGATTTTCTCCTGCGTTTCCTTGTCGATCACGGCAGACACAAGCGTCTTCAGCTTGATGCTGTCCTTCTGATCTTCGAACAGCTTCAGTTCGAGGGCGCGGCGGAGGCGATCGTTGGTGTTCCACTCGAAGCGCTTGCCATCGACGGCAAGCGCTCCGATGTAGTTCATGATCTCGCGCCGGAAGTCTTCTTTGCGATTGTCGGGAATTTCAATCTTCTCTTCAATCGACCGCATCAAGCGCTCATCGGGTTCTTCGTCCTGGCCCGTGTAGCGATTCTTCACACGCTCTTTGAGCGTGAATGCCTTAATATTGTCGATGTAGTTCCCCGCGAGCTTCGAGATTGCGTCCTCGTCCGCGCTAATCGCGCGCTGGACTTCATTCTTCACAATCTCTTCGTACTCGCGCTTTACAATCGAAATACACTCAGAGAAACGCTTCTTCTGCTCTTCGTTCGTGATGAGCGAGTGGTGCTTGAGCCCCTTCTCAAGCTCGTTGAGCACCATAAAGGGGTTGATGGTCCCCTCGCCGCCATCATTCACAAGGGCATTTGAGATCTTATCCTGCACGTAGCGAGGGCTGACCCCTTCCATCCCCTCCCGCTTCGTCTCCTTGCGGAGCTCTTTCACAGTGTCCTGCGTGTACCCAGGAAGAACCTTCCCATCGTACAGCTTCATCTTCTGAAGGATCGAAAGATTGTGCTTCTTCGGGTCTTCGAGGCGGGTAAGAACAGACCACATCGCGGCCACTTCGAGCGTATGCGGTGCGATGTGTTTCCCCCGCACTTTCTCGAGGTTGAAGTCCTTTGTGTAGATCTTCTGTTCCTCGGTAATCTTCGTGATGTACGGGATATCGATTTTGATCGTACGGTCGCGAAGTGCCTCCATAAATTCGTTATTTAGGAGCTTCTTGTACTCGGCCTCATTCGTGTGACCGATGATGACCTCGTCGATATCTGTCTGCGCGAACTTCTTTGGCTTGATCTTCCGCTCCTGGGAGGCCCCGAGAAGATCGTAGAGAAATGCTACGTCGAGCTTGAGGACTTCGATGAACTCAACGATGCCACGGTTTGCGATATTGAACTCACCGTCAAAATTGAAGGCGCGCGGGTCCGAATCGGAGCCGTAC
>JAAFHJ010000121.1 GCA_013298325.1 Myxococcales bacterium
GGAGAGGGAGAATTTGGGGGGCGAAGCGGGATTCTGGGTGGCGAGAGGTGGAGTTGAAGGGTTTCGGGGGTAAATTTTAGTGTACTGCGCATGCAAATGGGCTCGTTTGGCGATTCCCAAACGAGCCCAAGCAACGGATCTTATTTCTCTAAATCCAGCTATCAGGTGGATCTGCTAGGTGGATCTGCTATCAGGTGGATCTGCTGGATCTGCTGGATCTGCTGTCGTCAGTGCGCTTGCGGAATCGCCGCTTCCAAGCACGGCTTCAGCGAGGCCTGGCAGGCATCGTTCGTCTTCTGAGCGGCGGCGCCCACGAAACAGGCGTCGATCTTGTCGAGGAACTTCGCCTCGGCGGCGGAGTTGCAGAGGCCGGTCGCCTCCTCTTTGGCTTCCGGCGGGACCGCTTCCGAGTTGCACGCCTTCTTGGCCGCAAGCGCGTGGTCGGCACAGGAAGCGACCGTCGCAGGAGCAGGGGCCTCACCGGAAGACTTGGCCTCCGGCGTTCCGCCGCCGCAAGCAACGGCGAGGAGGGTGACGGCAGCGAGGGCGAGCGAAGACGTAACTTGGCGGATCATTAATATTTCTCCCGGTGCGTTTTCGACGAAACGCCCAAGTATCGCAGAGCTATTCCGGGGGCGGTGACAAATTCAGGCAGCTGACTTCTGACAGTCGCCGCCAGCGAATCGGCCACCGATCGAAAATAGTTCGCAACAGATCGGCCCCTCGGGACGAACGGTCCCTTCTCCCTTCCCCTCGATTCAGTTTAGTGTTCCGAAAAGGCTCCCCATGGGAATTGACGGCATCGGCAAAAAAGGCGGCCCCAACGGCGTCGCCCCCCCTTCCAACGAGACGGCGAAGTCGGTCGGCGATGGCGTCCGTTTCGATCCGACCCAGGCGGCGGGCACCTCCGCGACCGGGCAGGCCCAGGGGCTCGCCCCCTTGGAGCGGCTCCGGGCCGGCGAAATCGACCTCCCGCGCTACCTCGATCTCAAAGTCGACGAAGCGACCGCCCACCTCAAAGGCCTCCCCGCCGACGACCTCGCGATGATCCGCGACGTCCTCCGTGAGCAGCTCACCAGCGATCCCGGCCTCGTCGCTCTCGTGAAGCAGGCGACCCGCGACGCGTGATTTCCCGGCGCTCCTTCCTTGTTGGCGCCAGCGTCGGGACCTTCGCCGCCGCCTGCAAGCGCCGTGAAGAACCTCTCGATTTCGGTGCGAGCGCCTTCCCGGCCCCACCGGCTCCGCCGCCGGCACCGCTCGCGAGCGTCTCCGTCCCGACGATCCCGGCCCACGCGCCCCGCACCATGCGCCTTGAGCGCTGGTCACTGCCAGCGGAAGATCTGCCGGTCATGCCGGGGAGTGGTCGTCCGCTCGCAAGCTCGGAAGTCGCGGTATTGATTCCGGAAGGGCCCGCCGACGCCCGTTACCCGCTCGTGATCGCCCTCCACGGCCGCGGCGAAGCCCGCAAAGAGCCATCCGCCGGCGCCCTCGGCTGGCCCCGCGACTACAAGCTTGGAAGGGCCCACGAGCGCCTCGCCAAACCGCCGTTGATCGCTGCCGATTTCGAGAATTTCGTCGAGGACGCCGAGCTCAAACGGACGAACGCCGAGCTCGCCGCCCAGCCTTACCGGGGGGTCGTCGTCGTCTGTCCGTACACGCCCGATCTCGAACTTGGCGGCGGCGATAACAGGCCCAACGCCGCGGATTTGCTCGCAGGACAGCGCCCCTACGGCGAGTGGCTCGTCCGCCAGCTCCTCCCCTTCGCGCGAAAGCGGCTCCCCGTCTTTGCGAGCGCCGCGGCGACCGGCATCGACGGTATCTCCCTCGGCGGCCATCTCGCGCTCCGCTATGGGTTCCTGTTTCCTGAGGAATTCGGATTTGTCTCCGGGCTCCAGCCGGCGATTCAATCCCAGGACGCTGCCGCCTGGGCCGCCCTCGCCAAGGGGGCGCTCGCCAAGAATCCGCGGCTCGCCCTCCGCATTTTGACGAGCAGCAACGACTACTTCCGCGAGGCGGTCATCGCCTTCGATGGCGAGCTCCGGCGGGCCGGCGTGAACCACGTCTTCCAGAACGTGCGCGGCCCCCACGACTACGCCTTCAATCGGGGGCCGGGGGCGCTGGCCCTCCTTCGCGGCGCTGACACGTTGCTGGCACGCCAATAGGCGCCAATCCGGGTAAGCTCGCCCCACCGCTGCTCGGTGGCGGCTCTTCGACCATGAGCTATCTCGTCCCCCTCGACCGCACCACCACCGAAAAAAAGAGCGACAAAGAGCGCCCCTTGCTTGGCGGAAAGGGGGCTCGCCTCGCCTGGTTGATCCGTCACGGCCTGCCGGTGCCGAAGACCCACGTCTTGACGACGCTCGCCTTCAAGAGCCAGCTCCGCCGCCTCCTCCCCGCCCACGAAATCCGCAGTCTTCTTCGCGGCGACGACCGCGAACGCCTCGCCCGCGGAGAGGCGGCGCGCACCGCGTTTTTGGCCGCCCCCCTCGATCCGGCGGTCGTGAAGGCGCTGCGGACCTACTACGACGAGCAGCTCGCCGACGCCCCCTTCGGCTTCGCGGTCCGCTCCTCGGCGACCGTCGAAGATCTGCCCGGCCTCACGCTCGCCGGCCTCGCGGAAACGCGGCTCCCGGTCTTCGGTTTCGAGGCGCTCTGCGACGCGGTCAAAGGAGTCTGGGCATCCCTCTATGCCGGCAGATCTCTTGCCTATTTGGGGCAGCGGGGCGTGAAGGATGCGTCGATGGCGGTCGTCCTGCAACCGGTCGTCGCCGCGCGCGCCGCCGGAGTGCTCTTCACGCGACCGCCGCTCCCGAGCGCCCAGAAACGCGGTTTCGATCGCGTGATCAATGCAACCTTCGGGCTCGGGCTCCCGGTCGTCGATGGCCACGGCTCGCCGGACGTCTTCGTCACAGGCCGCGATGGAGTTGTGAAAGAGCGCCGCATCGCGCGCAAAGACACCGCCCTCGAAGTCCTCAAAGACACACACAAACCTGGTGGCGGAAGCCTCCGTGAAGCGCCGGTCACCGATCCGATGGCCCCGAGCCTCGACGAAGCCGCGCTGACCGCCCTCGCCGCCGCGGCAACCAAGATCGAGAGCCTGGAACACGAGGCCTTCGACATCGAATTCGCCTTTGATCAAAAGGGCGCTCTTCGCATCCTCCAGGCGCGCCCGATCGCCTTCAAGCTCCCGGTCGGCGGAAACGCGCGGACCGTCTGGTCCCGGGCGAACGTCGGCGAGGCGCTCCCCGGCCCGGCGACGCCACTGACGTGGAGCATCGCCGCCGCCTTCTCGGAAAACGGTTTTCGGCGGGCCTTCGCGTCGCTCGGCTGCACGGTAGGGAAGAACGTCGTCCTCGTCGGCGATGTATACGGTCGTTTTTACCTGAATTTGAGCGAGTTTCTGGCGATTGCCGCCCAAGTCCCCTGGCTCGATCCGCGGAAGCTCGTCGAGCTGGGCGGCGGGTTCGGAGCGGCCGACCTCGCGCCGGTCGCGGACGCCTCCTCGGCCGGCTTCTGGCTGAAGGCGCCATTTCTGGCGAAGCGGCTGGCGAGCGAGCAGTTGCGCCTCGTCGCCGACGTCGATCGCTTCGAGGACGAAGCCCGCGCCTACGTGGAGCGCTTCCGGGCGCTCGATCTCGGCATTCTTCCCGACGAAGCGCTCGCCAAGCGCTGGGTGGAAGTCCAACGCTGGCTCGACCGGACCGGCCAGGTGATGCTCGCCTGTGCGTCGAGCGCCCTCGGGACGCACCTCCTCCTGGAACGGCTCCTAGACGACGGAAGTACGAAGGAAAACGGGCTCGCGGAGCGCCTCGTTGCCGGCATCCGCGACCTCGAATCGGCGCGCCCTGCCCTTGCTCTTGCGCGCGTGGCCGAACTTGCCGCCCGCGAACCGGAGACGCTGAGCGCCCTCCAGAACGGTGCCGTGAGCAGCCTCGACAACTTTCCGGCCGGCGCTGCGAAGACGGCGTTTGCCGCCCTCCTCGATCAGCACGGCGATCGGGCCGCCCACGAAGCCGAACTCGCACGCCCCCGCTGGCGGGAAGCCCCCGGCCCCCTGCTCGCGATCCTTCGGATGCAGCTCCTCCCAACCGGCTCCGCTGAGGCCCCATCGGCGGGCGCGCCGCCGCTTGCCGAACGGCTCGTGCGCACCGCCTCCCAGGCCGATGAGGAGTTCCGGAAGACCGCGGAACGTCTCAGCTTTCCCCGTCGCAAGGCGCTTCGGCACCTCCTCGAACGGACCCGAACCGCCGCCCGCCTCCGCGAGCGCACGCGGGCCTGGGTCACGCGCATTCTCGGCCTCCTGCGCGAAATTGCGCTCGAAGCCGACACGCGCCTCGTCGCCTTGATGCCACGCCTCGCCACCACCGCGGAGACGCCGGCCGTCTTCTTTCTGACCGGCCCCGAAATGGTCGCGACGCTCCTCCACGCTCGCAACGACGTCGCCCCCCTTGTGGCCGCCCGGCGCGCCGCCTACGCGCGCGATCGCGCACGCCCGGAGCCGCCGGCGACCTTCGTCGGGATGCCGACGACCGCCCTCCTGCCAACCGACGTGGCCGACGAGGACGGCCGCCTGCTGAGCGGCCTCGCCGCCTCCGGCGGGGTCGTTGAAGGGGTTGCTCGCGTACTTGAAGGCCCTGAAAACATTTCTGATTTCTGCGCCGGTGAGATCCTCGTGACGCGCGCGACCGACGTCGGCTGGACACCGCTTTTCCCGGCGGCGCTCGCCGTCGTCACCGAACTCGGCGGCCCCCTCTCCCACGCCGCAATCGTCGCCCGTGAGCTGTCGGTCCCCTGCGTCGTCGACGTCGACGGCGCCCTCCGAACCATCCGCAGCGGCGACCGCCTCCGCGTCGATGGCGACCGGGGGACGGTGCGCATCCTCGCGTAGTTACTGCTCGGCGGCCTCGGTGAGCGCGGCGGACACGTCGTCGGTAAAGCGGAGCCAGACGTAGGCGGCCACCGGGAGCGCAAGAGGAAGTACGAACGCGACAACCTGCAGGATACACGCAAGCGTTCTGCCACGGACGGGACGCCCGGCGCGTCCATTCTGGTCGTCCACCGCCGCCGCAAGGTTGCGTGTGAGCACAAACATCCAAACGAGCGAAACGCCGGGAACAAACAGAAGAAGTGCCGACGCTGGCGAGCCGTTCTTTCGAAATTCGGGGCGAATACTCCGCCACGCCCAGAACTGCCACGCGACGGCCCCAATGCCGTGAACACCCCAAGCGGCAAGCGCGGCAAAGAGCCCGAGGACGCCGATCGACGCGGCGAAATCCGGGTGCTCGCCACCATGGGTTTGCGAAAACCCTGCCACCGTAATCCCGAGAAACAGCCACCAAAACGACGCGGCGAACACCGCGCGCCCGAACCAGCGCGGCACGATCGTCCGCGGCTCGGGGGCCGGCGGTGCAGCGGGCGGCGCGTAGGGGTTCGTCGGCGGAAATGGCGCCATCAGTGGGGACGGCCCGCAGAAGCGGCGCGCGCACGGGCGTCGGCGGTGCACGCCTCGACTTCCCGGGTGAGGCGGAACCAGAAAATACCGGCCAAGAACGGGAACACGAGCTGCATGATGCATGCAATCGTCCCATTGGACCGATTGACGCGGAGCGGAGATCCGTAGGCCTCCGCTTGGAGGTTCGCGGCGTCGGCGATGCCACCGGAAATCACGAACATCCAGTACAGGTTAAAATAGGGAATGATGAGGAACCCCGCCGCCTCGCCGGGTGCGATCATCTTCCCCGATTGAGTACGTCGGAATTCAGGCAAGATCCCGGCCCAGGCGCGGTACTGCCAAAAGAGGGCACCGATCTGGTGAAACATCACTAGGAGCATCGCAAGAATCATCGCGATGGCGGCGATAGGCCCGCCGTCGGCATCGCCGAAAATGCCGATCGCGAGCGCCATCACGACGAAAAGGACCCACCAAAACGAGCTGACCAACAGCGCTTTGCCGACCCAGGCCGGGACGACGCTTTCCGCAGTGCCGTAGGGGATCGCGCCGAAGCCGGGCCCTCCGAAGGGGGCCATCGCGCCGTAGCCCGCCGGTCCAAACGCCGGCGGCGCGTAGGGGTTCGGGGCGCCGTAGGGGTTCGGCGCTGCGTAAGGGGGCGGGTAGCCAGGTCCCGAGCCAGGTGCGCCAAAGCCGCCAGGAGGCGGAGGATTTCCGTACATGGCGCCGATGGTGGTCGTTCTTTCGCGGGCGAGCAAGCGATGGCAGTAGGGAGTCGTCGAAATGAAGCGTCTCGTCCTCTCGGTCCCCGCGGTGCTGCTGACGACCCTCCGTGACCGTTTCGACGACGAAGCGGCACTTGCGGAAGGGCGCGTCTTCCTTCGTGATCCCGGCGACCGGGGCCCCCGGCGCGCGACCGTGGCCGACGGCGGCGAGACCTGCGCCCCTGGCGCCGAGATCCAGGTCTACCCGGCGCGAAAGCCCGGCACTTCTGGCACAGAAGACCTCGTCGTTCTCCATGCTCATGGCGGTATCTTTGCCGTTTCAAAACCGGCAGGAATCCCAACCATTCCCGACCAAGGGGGGACGGCGGGGGCCCTTCAATCCGAAGTCGCACGGCTCCTCAAGCGACCGCTCGCGAGCGTCCACCCGACCTCGCGCCTCGACCGGGAGGTGAGCGGCGTCGTGATCTTCGCCCTCGACGAACAGGCCCGCGTCGCCCTGACTGCGGCGCGGGAGGCAGGAAATTACCGTCGCAGGTACGTTGCTCTCGGTCGCGGGACATCCATGCAAGATCCACGGATCGCCGGCGATCGCTTCGTCGTCGACGCGCCGATCGGCCGCGACCGGGATCCGAAGCGCCGGAAAGTCCATGGACGGGATCCGGCGGCCGCCCAGAGCACCATCGAGATCGTCGCGCGCGGCGGTCGACCTGGCAAACCGGCTTTTGCCATGAATCTCTATCCGCATACCGGGCGAACCCATCAGCTTCGCCTCCACGCCGCTCATTCGGGGATCCCGCTCCTCGGAGACCGCACCTACGGCGGCGAGACCCGGCTCACCGGCGCCGACGGGTCGGTCGTCGGCCTGACGCGCATCGCCCTCCACGCCGCTGAGGTGAGCGTCCCTCTCGCCGAAGGTACGCTCACTGTACACGCAGAAGTAACTGCTTTTTTTGAAGAAACCTGGAAGAGTTTCTCGACGGATCCGGTCCCCTGGGAAACGGGCTACAGGGCGACGCTGTGAAGCGCTTTTGGTGGCTCAGCCTCGCTCTTGGCATGCTCGTGGTCTCCGCCGGCGGCGCGTCGGCCGACCCGATCCGGCCGAACCTCGTCGACCGCATCGACCGCGATGGCGCACCGCTCGCCGAAGACGTCCCGGCGGCCAAGCCGGAACCGACGATCCCCGATCCCGAGCCGCACGAGGCACGCGCCTTCCTCCTCCTCGATCTTCGCTGGGATCGCGGCGTACCGAGCCTCGTTTCGACGAGCACCGTCGACTTCGGGAGCCCGCGAAAGACGGCGCGTATCTTTGGTCGTTTCGCCCTCGAACTCTTTCGCGGAAAAGAGCTCGTCGAGCGGGTGCGCTTCGATTTCCCGCTCCTCGGCGCCGCCGACGAAAAGGGGGCGCTCCACATCGCCCCCGGCCTGCGAACGCGCGTCGGCGTCTACTTTCCGAAGCTCGCCAAGGACGCGGGAACCCGCTTCGAGCTCGTCGATCGGCGGACCGGGAATCGCTGGACGATCCCCCACGAAATCTTCGATGGCCGTTAGCGATGGCGCCCCGGTATCGGCGATTGCTGTAGCGAAGCAGCAGCACCTGCCGGGAGCGGCCGACGGCTGCGCGGGCGGTCGGCATCGACTTCTTTGAAATTCCTCGAGAAGGTCGCGGCACGCAAGCTGCTCGCCGGCAAGGATGCGCTCCTCCGCCCGCCGCACGCCCGACCCCGCCCGACTCGCACCGACGATCACGATCCCCCTCGGTCGTGCACGGCTTGTCGACGTCATGGGGCAAGGGGCGACGGCGGTCGTCTACGCGGCGACCATCGACCAGGTCCCGCTGGCGGTGAAGGTCCTTCGGCCGGAGGTCGCCGATGACACCGACGCAGTCGCCCGTTTCCATTGGGAAATCGAAGTTGTGGACGGGCTCTGCCACCCTGGGATCCCCGCCTGTTACGGCTTTGGGCTCACGAGTGAGGGGCTCCCCTTCGCCGCCTTCCATCGCGTCACCGGCGAAACGCTGCGCCAAAAAATGGCGCGCGGGGAACGCCTTTCCGTCGCAGCGGCGCTCCGTGCCCTCCACGGGATCCTCGAGGTCCTCGAACTGACCCACCGGGCCGGGATCCTCCACCGCGACATCAAACCTTCCAACATCATGCTGTCGCCAGAAGGGCTCCCGTACGTCCTGGATTTCGGATTGATTCAGTCGATTGATGCGGCGCACGATCTACGACGGACCGGCGGAAATGGAATCGTCGGTACGCCCGCCTACATGGCGCCAGAAATGGCGCGCGCGGAGCGTGATGCCTTCTGCCCGGCGACCGATCTGTTCTGCGTTGCATTGACGATCGCCTCCGGACTGGCCGGCCGCCCGCTGCGGGGCGCGACGGCGCAGATCGACCTGCTGCTCGCCGCCCAACAGCCGGTCGGCCCCCTCCGGACCTACGGCCTAAGCCTTCCCACCGCGCTGGAAGACCTCCTCGAGCGAGCGCTATCTCACGAAATTCACGGGCGTTTCCGAAATGCGACCCACATGCTCGATGCGCTCCGCTTCGCGGAAGAAGAGCTCGGTGAGGCGCCGGTTTCCGGGCGGATCAGCCGGGAGTCGACCCGCCGCGTCGACGTAGATGGCCCACCGCCGATGCGCCGAGTCACCGCTTCCATCAGCGATGAAGGTTCGACGGCATCGGTTCATCCACCGACCATCAGCACATTCGCGCCTCCGCAGCCGGCGTCTCCGGAGCCAGTCCTGCCATCCGACAAAGGGACAACCGAGCAACGGCGGGGCCCCCCCCTTCCCCTCTTTCTCATCGCTCTCGCGATCGGCTTCGGGCTGTTCGTCGCCCTTTCCTACCTTCGGTAGCGCCGCTCACTTGGGGCGCGCTTTGAGGGCGTCAATGGCCGCCTTGAGCGGGGCGACATCGGTCCGCTCGGCGATGTCGAAGGGGGCCGCCTCCGGGGTCGTCCGCTTCACAAATGCTGAAATTTCAGAGAGATGGCTTCGCAGCGGCTGGACGCCAAGCGTGCTGTAGTCGGCAAGGAGGACCGTCTCCCGAGGGTCGAGGTTGATCTTCTCGAGCTTCGCGAGGTTGTGGTGGCGGACACTCCCCAGATAGGCACGTACCTCGTCGGCGCTCGATCCGTCGTTCTCGTAGGTCTGTTCCTGGACGATCTGCACGACTTCATCGGCATGGGCAGCATCGAGAATACTGCGGGTCGCGTCGCGCCCGTACATGTACTCAACGCCGCGAATCCAACCTTTAAAAAACTTCGTGTAGAGGCCTTTGTCGGCCGCCGCGTAGCGCGCCGTATTTACCGCAATCCCCTCGGAAATAACGCCGGGATAGGTCGCGCTTGTGGCGACAACTTCTCCCCCCGCACGGACCTGCTCCGTCGAAGCCGGCTGAAAATTCAGGGAAAGTGCGTCATCGCCCGCGGCGAAGCTCGTGACAAGTTCCTCGGGGAGGCGCTCGACGACAGATACACGATCAATAGCAAGACCCCAATCGCTATGGCGGGTCGTGTCCTTAAGGTAGTAATCAAGGAGAAGAAGGTTACTTGCCGTCTTCGAGTAGACGCCAACCGACTTCGTCTTTGCCCGAATGGCCGCGACCGACGTCTCCACCGGCGGGCGAAGGATCACCTCATCGCCACCGTAAGACCAATCGAGTTCCCCAAGAATTTTCAGATCGTCTTTTCCGACCATGGTTCGGTTGACGAAGACACCAAGGACGTCGAGGTTTGCGTCGATGGTGCCGGCCTGCAACGCGGAGAAGCCGGCCCCCTCCTCAAAGGGGACGACTTCGACATCGATCCCTTCCGCATCGAAAAACCCTTTGGCTTCCGCGATGTTCAGGGGGCTGAACCCCGCCCAGGCCGCGGTGCCAACGCGGAATTTCGGGAGGACGGGGGCCGCTTCGCTCGTACACCCGACGACGCCAGGCGCCGCGAAGGCGGAAAGAAGGACGAGAACCGGGAGCGACCGGCGACTCATTGGGCCGCCCCGCAGACGGCGGGGACGCCTGTCCATTCGCCAGTTTCCGTCATCGTTCGCTTCGTCG
>JAAFHJ010000122.1 GCA_013298325.1 Myxococcales bacterium
AATCTCGGTCCTTTTCCACGGCATCCCTGCCGCAAAGCAGACCTGTAACCAGAGCACCCGGTTTTGAGTGTAATCGGAGGACCCGGGCCTTTTTGTAATCAGAGCGCCCGGTCTGCACCTGATTCCCACAATTGTTTGCGGTCCTTTACGCGTGGTCCCGGGAAGCGCTCCGTGACGCTCGCCCCGCCAAAACGAGAGAGCCGTACGAGCCCAACGGATCGCGCGGCTCTTTCGCGTTTGCGCGTAGCGCTTGTCTCTGCGGGGGACTTTGCGGCGCGGGCGGCGGGGGCTGCGGAAAAGTCGATGGCCGGGGCGAGCTTGCTGCGCGCCCCCGCATCGAGCTTCGCCAGCGGCTTGGCGATTTCGTAGGCGGCGAGGAGCGGGCGGCTTACCGCCTCGCCAAGAAGGAGTCGGTGGCCCCCCACGGGCCCACCAACCCTCCGACGTTCTCCCTAAACGCTCAGAAAATCATGGCGCCTGCGGGCTGTCTAGGGGCTTCAACAGAAGCATCCGTCCGCGAAGCGGGAGACGGCGCGGAGCTCTGAGCAAAGGCGCTTAGGGGAGCTTCAGCTCGATCGGCTGCGTGTAAAACGGGGGGACCGTCGCCCCCGTTGCGAGCTGGGCGTGGCTATTGTCGCCCCAACAGAAAATCCGACCACCGGCCGTCTTTGCGCAGGTATGGTTGTATTGAGCGCTGAGTTCGACGACGCTGGAAAGCGGATTTGTTTCGCCGGCAGGCGTCGTCACGAGCGCCGGAATACGCACCGTGCCTTGCCCGCCAAGTCCGGTCTGCCCGAGGTCGTTGTTCCCCCAGCAGGCGACCGAGCCGGCGGCGCCGAAACTCACACAGGTGTGGCTGTTCCCAACAGTAATCGCGCGCACGTCGCTTACGCCGGTGACCGGAACGAAGGTGCGACTGTACGGGACATCGGGGAACGTCCCGAGGGTGCCGTACTGGTTGTCACCCAGGCAGCGGACCGCCCCGTCTTTCACAATGCACGTGAAGGAGACGCCTGCCGCGATCGAGTCGGCGCTCCCCGCCGGCGCGATCTGGATCGGGACGTGGGTGTTCAGCGCTTCATCCTTCACGATGAAGGCTTCAACGGTCTCCCCCCAACACCAGACGGAGCCGTCTTTGAGCACCGCGCAGGCGTGGCTATCGCCCACAGCAAGAGCTTTGGCCGGCCCGAGATTCTGGACCGGCGTCGGCGTCGGATTGAACTCATCGTTGCTCCCATTTCCGAGCTCTCCGTGCGCGTTCCATCCCCAGCAAAGAACCTGGTCGTTGGCGGCAATGGCGCAATTAAACCCCTTCCCGCTATCGATGACCTTCACGCCAGAAATACCGGCGACCTTTTGGGGGCGTGTCACCGGTCCTGCATGGCTACCGACAGCGCCAATCCTGTCGTCCCCCATGCAAGAGACGTCCCCCGGGGCGGTGATAAAGCACGAGTGGGTGAAGTTTCCGGTTCCACTCATAAAGTCGGAAGCGAGTGGATTGATGGCGAAAGCTCGCGAATCCTGATCCTCATCACGCTGGAGCTGGCCGTTCCCGAGCTGGCCGTAGTAATTCCACCCGACGCAGCCGATACGGCGCGCATCGGCGATACAGGTGTGAAGGGAACCGACGAACATGCGCGGATAGGGCGCGATCGTCGGGCCGGCATCGATGGCCGCGGAATCGCTCGAACCATCCCCAACTCCGCCGTCCGACGCGTCGGGCGCCTCTCCGTCGGCAGCCGCGTCTGC
This sequence comes from Myxococcales bacterium, assembly GCA_013298325.1. Lineage (GTDB taxonomy): Bacteria > Myxococcota_A > Polyangia > Polyangiales > Polyangiaceae > JAAFHJ01. The sequence goes on from JAAFHJ010000122.1 coordinate 1,750, forward strand.
GGCAGCATCGGACTCCGTACACGCCCCTGCGTCCAACTGGGTACAAATGCACGTTGTCGGCGAAGAGCACGCAACGAACGCCACCGTCGCGGCGACGGACGACGCGAGAAGAAACAGCACAGGAGCTTTCATCCATTCCACCTATCTTGAGACACGTTGCGCAAGAGTTCCGATGCAATCGTGGCCTTCTCAGGCCTTTTAGAAGCGAAATCGCGCGGAAATAGACCCACTTTTTCCATCGGTCACGCCGGAGACATCGACCTTCTCTCGCCACGGCGCAAAGGCCAGAACGCCCGCGCCGACGAGAGACAACGCGGCACCGCTTACAAACACGATGGTCGATACATTCGCCGTCGACTGTGCCGATTTAAATGCATCGGTATCCGCGCTCGTATTGCAGACGTTTCCCGTGCATCCCGCAGGCTTCTTGCTTGCGGCAATGCCCCCAAAGATCCCGCCGGTCACCAGCGCCACGCCGCCAAGTCCAAGGAGAACGCCACCGACGGCCGGATAGGCGGTCGGGCGAGACGGGGCCGGTTCGGTGGCAACCACCCCCTTTGTGGGCGCCGCCGGGGCCGCGGCGGGGTCGGGGACCTTGCAAACCCGCTCGGCGCTGCAGGCGAGGCCGCCGCTGCAGTCGGCATCGTTTCGGCACTTGCCACGGAGAAAGACGACTTCGACGCGGTTGGCCGACTGGGGCACCACGACCGTCTCGAGGTCCTTCGGCATCTCGCCAGCGAGGCGGACGGTGATCTTTCGTGACCCTTCGAGTGCATCAAACGCCGTATTCGCTTTCGCAGGGCGCCCATCAAAGACTACCTCTGCGTCATTGATCGGGCTGCCGGAGGCATCGTTCACAAGGACGACGACGCGTCCGATATGGCTCGCGGCCGCCGTACGCTGCTCGCCGCAACGTTCGAGGAGACCGCTCGCACTTTCGCCACAGGACGTGCACTGCCTCGCGCACGAAATGCAGGTCTCTGCAGCGGCGTAGGACGCGAGCCAATCGCTCGCCGCGCCGCTCTTCATCGACGAGGAGAGCTGCTCAACGCAGGTCGCTGCAGAATTTTGGGCGCCGGCCGGAGAAGCCAAAACAAGTACCGTTGCGATTCCGGCGGCAATTTGGGCAATCTTTTTCATTCGGATCATCGCTCATTTGTTCGTGCAGATTTCGATGCGACCGCCGCCGTAGTCGCGGAGCCCCTTCACGCACGGAGGCTTCCCCGCCGAGACCGGTTGGGGCTTTGGTGTCGGTGGCGGCCGTTCACGGCGCGTCGACGGCGTCGGGACCGGCACGGGGAAGCTCCCAGGAGGGGTGGGAACCGGGATCGGGACGAAACCGGCATCGATCGGAGCGAGGCTCGAAGCCGCGTCGACCGGAGCGGGATCAGGACCGGCGTCGGTCGATGCTTGGCCGGGAGGTAGCGACGGCGAGCGAAGGGCAAAGCCGGCGACGACCGCCGCGACGACCGCGCCCGCGGCGGCGGCGAACTTCCAGAGCGGCGTGCGATCGCTGTGATGGGGGACGCCGGCGACCGGCCCGACCGTCTCGCTCGGCGGGACGGCCCGCAGCAGCGGTAGCTCGGCCGGCTCCGGTCGCCAGGTCGCCTCCCGAAGCGGCGGCGACGAAACGGCGGGGGCCGGCGATACGAAACGTTGAGGGGCCGCGGGGAGCCCGTAGGCGGTCGCCGCGAGCGCATAGTGATTCGCATCGGCCTCGGCAAAGGGCGCGAGCGCCGCGGCAAACTCCCCCATGCTCGCGAAGCGATCGGCCTGCTTCTTTAAGAGTGCCCGCGCAAGCACGTCGGCGAGACCGCTCGGATAGCCGCGGACGACGGCGTCGGCGCGCGGTGCCTCTTGGTTCACCATCTGGTAAAAGAGTTCTTGCACCGACTCGCCGTCAAAGAGCATTCGGCCGGTCGTCAACTGAAAGAGTGTGGCTGCGAGGGCGTAAATATCTGAGCGTGCATCGGCCAATTTTACGTTGCTGAGCTGCTCCGGCGGCATGTAGTGGGGGGAGCCGATCGATCCTGCAGTCAGGGTTCGGTTGGTGCCGGATGCGATCCCGAAGTCGAGGATGCGCACAAGCCCCCGCCCCGCGCCTGGCTTGGCAGGATCGACGACGTCACACCAGAAGAGGTTTGCCGGCTTAATATCGCGGTGGGTGACCCCTTTCGCGTGGGCGGCGGCAAGCCCTTCCGAGACCTGAAGCGCGTAACGAACCGCCTCGGCGATCGGGAGGACGCCTCGCGCTTTGAGAACTTCCTCGAGGTCACGCCCTTCGTGGAAGTTCATGACGAGATAGGGGACACGGTCCTCGATCCCGAAGTCGATCACTTTGACGATGTAGGGGCTCTCGACGGTATGGGCGGTCTTCGCCTCATGTTGGAAGCGGGCGGCGAACTCGGCCTCATTGCCCCCCTTGATTGTCATGAATTTGATCGCGTACTCGGAGCCGAGCGCGATATGGCGCGCCTTCCAAACTTCGCCCATACCTCCGCGACCGAGAAGTTTGAGGAACTCGTATTTCCCGAGGAATACAAATCCAGGGGCAAGGCGGCTTAGGAGGTCCATCGACTAGCTCGCCTGGCGAACGCACCGAAGAAAGACGGTCGTCGGCCCTGCGTCGATACTGAAGCGCTCCGTCACGCCCGTTTCAAAGTCGAAGAGAAACGCGGTTCGTGCGCTCGAATACCGCGGACCGCGCGACTGGGTCAGTGCGGGAAGACGCGGCGTCGCAGGGAAGGCAGCCGTATCCATATGAAGGCCCGTGACTACCGAAGTATCCTCCAGAGAAAGGACCTCAAGGAGCGTCGGTACGCGCCACTTGTCGACCGATGTCACGCCAAGGTTCAGCGCCGCGCAGCGCGCCGGTCCGTCGGCGAACATTTGGCTCGCAGGGCCAGTCATTTCAATGCCGCGCTGCCACTCGAGGTGGGTCTGCGTGTCGTAGACGACGGCGCCATTGGCACGAAGCTCGTAGCGACAGGGGGGCGCTTTCGCGGGGGCCGCGGACGCGGTAAGCGCGAGCGCGAGGACGACGCCAGCGGAATAGAAGCGATGTTTCACTTGACGCACCTCACGCGCGCATGGGCGGTGGAATCGATTGGATCTGGGCGGCTTTCCCCCGGCCCGTGGCTGACGTACCAGATCTTGCCGGTCGGAGTTTTTGAAGAACTCCAGTAGCCTTGCGCAACGGAAGTATCGGCCATCTCGCTGATACCCGCCGGCGAGATCCCATTCGTCGGCACATCGTTTGGAGCGACGATGTCCGGTTTGAAGGCGTTGTATTGAACGACGGTAAAAAGTTCGAACTTGGTAGGAAGACGCCAGCCCGTCACGCCACCAATGGAGAGCGTCCTGCAGGTCTCCTCGGCCTCAGGAAATGTCACCAGTACCGGCGCACCGTTGCCATCAACCGTCTTTAGCTGCCACTTCAATCCGGTGCGTGTATCTTCGGTCGCCGTCGACGTGGAGCGCCAGCGACCATCGTCTTCGAAGGAGGATGGCGACGAGAGAACGACGGTCGGCATGTCGGGGGCAAAAGGGCCACCCGTGTCGGGAAAGTCACAGGTTCGACCGGCGTCTGTTGGCGAAGAGTCGGCGACTCCTCCATCGTCAGTGAGGCCCGTATCGCTTCCAGAATCCTCACTCTCATCGGCGTCCGCCCCCCCGGCATCCCGCGTGAGAGGTTCGCCAGAAATGCCGAGGATACTGGAGCATCCAACCGGGGCGATAAGGCCTAATGTGAGAAGAAGTGTCGATCGATAAAATCGCATGAGTTCCGATCCGGAGACGCAGGTCTCGTGGTTCTCAAGCGATACCAGTGGCGAGGAAGCATCGTCTATTGTGGAAACCACGTAGACTCGCGCTCGACGGCAGCCAAAAATCGCTCACGTTTGCGGCATAGATCGCGACGGAAGGCGCGCTCACGAGGCCACCTGCGAACGCCGCTCTGAAGGTCCCAGCGGGGCGATCGTCGTCGCTCACGACGCCTCCTCTCGAAAATTCGCTGGCGCTCGCCACGCCATGGGAGGGGGCCGAAGGCACCAGGTTTCCGCGCCGGTCACCATTGTGGAAACCACGTAGATCGCCCACGAATCGCCCATCGGCGCCTCCGCCCCCACGCCACCGACTGTGGAAATCCCTTACCGGCGACAAACGGCTCGCCCCCTAAAGGGCGTCTTTTCCGCGACGCGGCGCATCTGACGCGGCGCACGGCGCATTTCGGTAGCTGACTTGTGGGGCACGCCTTAGCGTCGATGCGTTGAAATGAATGTGCCTCCGTTGCCCCCGCGGCGGAACGCATCGATGCGCAAATTCGTGGAACGTCTCCGCACATGGGCGGACGAAAACGACACCGTCGCAGCTGAACTTCCCGAGTGGATTCAGCTGCTGACCGGCGCGCGCGATGCATTCTTTTTGCCGTTTGATGAAGCCGCCCAATACCCTCCAAAGTCATCGCCTCCCGCCAATCGCGCGGGAACTAAGGCGAATCTCCTCGCGCATTTTGATACGAGCAAAGGCGCCTTTGATTGGCGCGCGGTCCTTAACGATCGCGCCTTTCTTGAGCGCCCCCCAAGGCGCCCCTACTTCCTAGACGAACCGGACGAGAATTCTGCGAGCAAACACGGGGATTCCCGTCGCGCGGCCGCCGGAATTTTCGTGGACGACACGCTGAGCGCCCTCGGCTTCGGACGCTCGGTATGCGTCGCCCCGTGCAACGACCGAAATCGGCCGCTCGGCCTCCTCGGCATCGTCGATGACGCCCATTCGGCGACGACCATTCGCACGTTTCAGCGTCTGATTCCGCACGTTCGTACCCGACTTCGTCTCGAAGCGGCGTTCCGTCGGGCCGATCGCCTGGAGGCGGTTTCGCGGAGCCTGCTCGATCTCGTGCCGCGGGAAGTCTTCCTTTGCGACGGCGACGGTCATATCCACGATGCCAACGCCGCCGCTGCCGCGCGCCTCGCCACCGATGGCCCGAGCCTCCGTGAAATCATTGCGTCGTGCGTGCTCCTGGAGCGGAACACCGCCGAGTGGGAAGTCCGCACCCGTCGGGGCACTCCTCGAGGGTTTTCCGTCGTTTGTGCACGCACAATCGGGCCCCGTCGGGATGCGCTCGGCGCCTTCGTCGACCTCTGGGACCTCTCCGATCGCCAACGCGACGTCCTCGCCCTCGCCCTCGACGGCTGCACAAACCGGGTGATCGCCTCGTCGCTCGGGATTTCCGAGCGTACGGTCGAGGTCCACCTCTCGTCGATCTACGAGCGGACCGGCGTGAAAAGTCGCTCCGAGCTGGTCGGGCTCGTCCTTCGGTAATCGGGTCAAACCCCGCATTCGTTGCGTAGCTACGGAAAGAGTTGCTCCATCGGCGCCAAACGGCCGCCGATTCATCCAATAGCCCAACGATTCCGACGCAGGGGTTCACGGCACGCCCTTTGCCTTGTGTAGCTCCCGCGAGGCGACTTCCGCCCGCCTGCACCTGGTAGCAACGATGCCCTTTCCCCTCCGGCCCCCCTTTCGCACCCGACTGCGCGCGTTCACGCTCATCGAGCTGATGGTCGTCGTCGTGGTGATCTCGATCCTCGCGATGCTCGCGGTCCCTTCGATGATCCGCGCCAAGAATGAGCGGCGCGGGGTCGGTGCCGCCGGGAACATCAACCTGATCCTGCGTGAGGCACGGGCGCGGGCCCAGGGGCGTGGGTCGGCACAGGCGCTGATCATCAATGTCGGCCCCGGGACCGGTCAGCGCGGCACGTTCAAGATTCGCGAGGCGCTCGACGCCGACGGCAACCCGTACCCGAACTGCCGGTCGACGAACTGGAACGCGGCGAACGTCGCCGGCAACGAGACCGGCCTCTTGAACCTGAACGGCGGCATCGACGCCCAAACCGACCTCGAGACGTCGGCCCTCGTGGAAGGTGCGCAAGTCTCGAATTTCGTTCTCTGTTTCGCACCGAACGGCCGCGTCTACCAGGCGGCGGGCCTCGGGAATCTCGGCCAGGCGGTCGAGCTCGTCCAGCCGATTCGCTTCGACGTTTCCCAGGTTAACGCGGGGAACAAAGTCGGCCGGACCCGCAGCATCTTCCTCACCCCCAACGGCCAATCGCGCATTCAAACGCGCCTCGGGAGCTGATCGTGAACCCTATCGATCGCCAACCGCGCCGCTTCCGCCACTTCCGGAAGGCCCTCCAGGCCTACACAGCGGTGGAAGTATTGATTAGCATGACTGTTTTTGCGATCGGCGCCTCTGGCGTCATCGCGATGCAGCGGACGAGCGTCCAAGGCAACTACGACGCACGCACCCTCGACGTCGCGAACTCCATCGCGCGCTCCTGGGAAGAGCGCCTCCGTCGCGATGCGATGCTCTGGACGACCCCCGAAGCGAACGTCGCCGGCTCCCGCGAGCAGAACACCCGCTGGCTCAAGGATGCGGCCGCCGATGCCGCACCGTGGACGTTGGTGACTGTGCCCGCCGGCGGCACCGACCCGACCGGTCTCTCCCCCGCCTTTGATATCTTCGGCCGCGATCTCGACGTCACACACGTGCAAGACGCCGTGTTTTGTACGCAAGTTCGCCTCCAGTGGCTCTCCGTCGAGACCCGCGGCGGTGGCGTCGTCCCGCGGACGATCCGCGCCGACGTCCGTGTGTTCTGGCCGCGCGGCACCGGGGAGACCTCCCCGTGCTCGGCGGCAGGCCTCGCCGCCGGTCTCGGCCCCGCCGACAAACCAGATCGCTACCGCTTCGTCTCCGTAAGCTCGGCGATTCGGGGGAATTTCCAATGAGCGCGCGCACGCCTCTGTTTTCCAAGCGTTTTGGCAAGCGACGTTCCCGCGTCCGCGGCTTTACCCTCGTCGAGCTTCTCGTCGCGACCGTCGCCGGCCTCGTCGTCGCAATGGCGGTCGTCGGTCTTTCGAAGATCGCCAACGACACGTTCCATGAGGAGCTCCGAAGCTCCACTGCCGAGCTCGCCCTTCGCGGCGCCTCCGACCGCCTCCGCCTCGACCTCGCCCGCGCAAGTTACATGGGGACCCCGAACGGCCTCATCGACCCGCTGATCGTCGGTGCGATCGGCGCCCCGGACCGCCTCGGTCCCGGCGTGTACGGGGCAGGTCTCGGCCAACTCGCCGGAATTTCCTTCCGAAATGAAGGCAGCTACGCCGACGACAACAAGGTTCGCACCCTCTCCGACGTCAACAACATCCGCCCCGACTCGATCCGCCTCGGCGGCAACTTCACGAGCGGCGACGAGTACATCGTCCAGTCGGTCCGCGACGGCGGCGCCTGCGGCGGCAGCGACATCACGCTCTCCCTCGACAGCCCCGCATCGCTCCGCCTCGTCGGCCTCCCCGACGGGACGATGAAGTCGGCGGGCGACGCCCTCGTCACACTTCGCGAAACGTTTCAGCCGGTTCCGAATGCGAGCTTCCTGGTCCGGCTCGTCGACGACTCGGGCAAGATGCAGTTCGGCGTGACCTGCGCCGCCGATCCGGTCACCTACGGTGGTGGCGGAGGCCCCGTGCTCCACCTCGCGACGCCCCTCAAGACCGGCGCAAACGTCGGCGGCATCGGCGGTGTGAGCGGCCTTGGCGTCGGCCGCTACACGGTCAACCCGGTCCAGATCGTCGAGTGGCGCCTGGCCCGCGTCCCCAGCGCCATTCTAGACCCCTACGACACCCGCTACAGCGATGGAAAGTTTGACCTTCTGCGGACCTGGGTCGACGCATCCGGGGTCGCGCTCGTCGCCTCCGCCCAGCTTGTCGCCGAGTACGCGAGCGATCTCCAGTTCTCCTTCGTCGCAGACACCCGCCCGGTCGGCACCCCGATCCCGACGAAAGACGACCTGAAAATCCTCGCGTTTTCGGACCTTGGCGGCGCGAACACCGTCGCAACGCTGAACAAATACGGGACGGCGACCGCCGATCCAAACGCGCCCGGCCCCCAACGGATCCGCTCGATCCGCTTCCTCCTCGCGACCCGCGCCGCCCTCCCCGACCGCGAGCAGCCCCTCGATCCGGTCGTCATCGCCGGCAACGACCCGCTCGCCGGCCACTACATGCTCCGCTACTGCGTCCGCGCCGCCGGCTGCGCCGCGGGGGACGCCGGCTACGCACGGGTCCGCAGCGTCACCGGCGAAGTCACGCTCCTTAACCAGTCGAGGCTGTTCTGATGCGCCCCTCCCGAACCGTCGCGCCCGCCCTTGTCCTTCGTCGCGCCCGTCAGCACCAGCGCGACCGTGGCGCCATCATCTTCATCGTCGCGATGACCCTCTCCCTCCTGGCCGCGATGGGCGTCTACGCGCTGACCGCCACCAGCTCGGAAATGCGCACCTCCGGCTACGCGCGCCAGTCGACGCAGGCCCACTACGTCACCGAGTACGCCTCCCAGGCGACCAACGACGTAATTTCTCCTGAAAATGCAAGCTTTTACGACAACCAGATGGCGCTCAACGTGGAC
>JAAFHJ010000123.1 GCA_013298325.1 Myxococcales bacterium
CCGGGCCGCTTGATGCCGGTTCCGTCGACGCCGGGCCCGTCGACAGCGGCGTGAAGGACGCCTCCGCCGACGCCACCGCCGCCGACGCTGGAAAAGACAGCGGGTCCTCCACCGACGCCGGCAATACGACCGACGCGGGCGCAACCGCCGACGCCGGCACGCCGACCGACGGGGATGACGCCGGGGGCGGCTGCTCCTGCGACGCCGCTTCCGCGGGCGGGACCGGCGGCACCGGGCTTCTCGTCGCCCTCACCGCGATGATCGGCGCCCGCCTCCGCCGCAAGCGCGCCTGATCCGCGCAGCGAGTCGGTACCTGCCAAAGACAAAGGCGCCCCGCGAAGGGCGCCTTTTTCTTTGGGTTCCTAGCCTAGCCTAGCTCACTCGCCGAGGAGCTTGCCGAGGCCGCCGTCGGAGCCGGGGAGGCGGCCGAGGCTCGTCGCCATCTCGAGGAGGAGCGACCGGTTGTCGCCGACGGAGATGTTCTGGAGCTCGAGGGCGCCGATGCGGTCTTCCGGCGAGAAGGCGCCGACCGTCTTCTCCATCGAGAGCTTCTCCGGGTTGTAGGCGGAGTGCTCCGGGTGGGTCTCGAGGAGGGTGAAGTCGTCGCCGCGACGGAGTTCCATCACGACCGTCCCGCCGATCGGCGTCGCGATCCAGCGCACGAGCGATTCCTTGAGCAGGAGCGCCTCCGGGTCGAACCACTTGCCTTCATACAGGAGCCGCCCGAGCTTCCGGCCGAGGGTGAAGTAGAGGTCGCTCGTCGCTTCGTTGTGGACGCAGGAGAGCAGCCGCTCGTAGCTAAAGTGGAGGAGCGCCATGCCGGGCGCCTCGTAGACGCCGCGGGATTTCGCATCGATCACGCGGTTTTCGATCTGGTCGCTCATGCCGAGGCCGTGGCGGCCGCCGATGGCGTTCGCTTCGGCGAAGAGCTCGTAGAGCGACGCAAACCGCTTGCCGTTGAGGGCGACCGGGAGCCCGTGCTCCCAGGTGATCTCGACGCGCTCGGTGGCGATCTCGACCTCCGGCTTCCAGAAGGGGACGCCCATGATCGGCGCGACCAACTTCATGCCGTTGTTGAGGAATTCGAGGTCCTTCGCCTCGTGGGTCGCGCCGAGCATGTTCGAGTCGGTGCTGTAGGCCTTCTCGGTGCTCATCGTGTACGGGAGCCCGCATTCCAGCAGGAACTCACTCATCTCTTTGCGGCCGCCGAGCTCGGTGACAAACGTCTGATCGAGCCACGGCTTGTAGATCTTGAGGTCCGGGTTGACCAAGATCCCGTAGCGGTAGAAGCGCTGGATATCATTGCCCCGATGGGTGCTGCCGTCGCCGAAGACGTGGACGCCGTCTTCGCGCATGGCGCCAATGATCGCCGTCGTCGTGACCGCGCGGCCGAGGGGGGTCGTGTTGAAGTATTTGCGACCGCCCGTCGAGAGGTGGAAGGCGCCGCACTGGATGGCGGTGATCCCTTCGCGAACGAGGGCGTCTTTGCAGTCGACGAGGCGGGCCCCTTTGGCGCCGTGGATCGTCGCCTGGGGCGGGATGTCGGCGGCGTTCTTTTCGTCCGGCTGGGCGAGGTCGGCCGTGTAGCAGTGGACGTCGATCCCCTTGCGGCTCATCCACGCGACCGCGCAGCGCGTGTCGAGGCCACCGGAGAAGGCGAGACCGACCTTGGTGCCGGCCGGCGGGAGGGAACGATAGATGCGGCTCATGGCGCGTCGCGCTACACCGTTCCGCCCTGCGAAAAAAGGGATTTCCGATTGCGGCGCGCCGGTCGGCTGGGGGAGAGTGCCGCGCCGATGCGCATCTCTATTCCTGCACGGTCCGCGAACCGTCTCGCCTTCGCCTTCGGCACGATCGTGACGGTCTTCGGCGGCTTCGGCTGCGGGAAGGGGAAGGTCGTCGACGACTGGTCGACGCACGCGCTCACCGCCAAACCGCAGACCCTCCGCGGGATCGCGTTTACCGTCGACCTCCCCGAGGGCCTCGAAACCGACGCCCTCCTTGGCGGCATCGACATGACGCTCGCCTTCGCCCAGAAGGGGGCGCTCGCCAACGGCATCCGCGTCTCCTTCCACCGGGAGGCGCTCATCGCGCCGACGACCCTCGACGAAGCGGAAAAGTCCGCAAATGCGCTCGGCGATCGCACGATCACGAAGAAGGGGCCCCTCGGCAAGGAGGGCTTCCTCGTCGTCGCGAGCGACGGCAAAAACAGCGGCCTCTTCGTCGACAGCTGGACCGCCGCCCCCGACGGCGCGACGATCCACTGCGTCGCCAGCGACACCGAAGCGGCGCCGATCGCCAACGTGCCCGGAATGAGCGCCTGGCTCGAGAAGATCTGCAGCTCGGTCAACGTCACCGGCACCGCGCCGATCCCGCCGCCGGCCGCCGCAAGCGCCGCCGCTAAGCCTTGATCTTCCTCTTTTTTCGCCCCCGCCAGGAGCCTCGACGCCGATGACGCAGAAGACCTTCGACCTCACCGAGAAATCGATCGCCGCCCTCGAAGAGGAGATCCGCGACCACAACCGGCGCTACTGGGACGACGCCGCCCCGACGATCTCCGACTACGCCTTCGACCGCCTCGTCGAGGAGCTCCGCCGCCGCGCGCCGACGTCGCCGGTCCTCGACGATCTCGGCTCCAAACCGGGCCAGGAGCTCGGGAGCCGCGTCGAGCACCCGGTCGCGATGCTCTCCCTCGACAAGTGCTACGACGACGAGACGCTCCTCAAGTGGACCCAGGATTTCACCGGTGCCGTCGTCGCGGTGCCGAAGTTCGACGGGATCGCCTGCGCGCTCCGCTACGGGGAAGACGGCCGCCTCATCGTCGCAGCGACCCGCGGGGACGGCTCCGTCGGCGACGACATCACCGCGAACGTCCTCGGCATCAACGGCGTCCCCCGCCGGATCCCGGAAGGGCCTCGAGAGATCCGTGGCGAAATCTACATGAAACTCTCCGTCTTCCAGGCCTTCAAGGAGGCCGGCATGGCGAACCCGCGCAACCTCGCCGCCGGCGCGATCAAGCAGAAGGACGCGAAGAAGAGCGCCGACTACAAGCTCTCCTTCGCCGCCTACGACCTCCTCGGAAGCGCGGCGACGACCCAGGTGGAAGTCTTCGAAAAGCTTGCCGCTTTCGGGTTTGACGCCTTCGAGTTCACCGTCCTCGAAAAAGAAGCGGCACCGGTCGGCTACCAGCAGTTCGCCGCCCAGCGGAGCGCCCTCGACTTCGAGATCGACGGCGTCGTCTACAAGGCGAACGACCTCGGCGAGCAGCGGCGCCTCGGCTCCACGGCCCACCACCCGCGCGGCGCGATTGCCTACAAATTCCAAGGCGATTCCGGGACGACGACCCTCAACGCGGTCGAGTGGTCGGTCGCCCGCACCGGCGCGATCACGCCGGTCGCCATCGTCGCGCCCGTTTCGCTCTCGGGCGTCACCGTCGAGCGCGCGAGCCTCCACAATGCGGGCTATATCGCCAAGTTGAACATCGGCGTCGGTGCCGAGGTCGTCCTCACCCGGCGCGGCGGCGTCATCCCGAACGTCGAATTCGTCAAGACGCCGGCCCCGGAGCCGCTCTCCCTCCCGATCGCCTGCCCGAGCTGCCACGGCGCCGTCGTCGCCGTGAAGGATTTCCTCTACTGCGCCGCCCCCCAGAACTGCCCGGCCGCCCTCCGCGGCCAGCTCTCCCATTTCGCGTCGACGACGGAGATGCTCGGCTTCGGCGACGTCATCCTGGAGCAGTGCTACCAGCGGGGCCTCCTGCGGCGCCCCTCGGACTTCTACCGGCTCACGGCGAAGGACCTCGAAGGCCTCGAAAGGAGCGGGAAAAAGCTCGCGGCGAAGCTCGTCAGCGAGGTCGACAAAACCCGCACGCAAAAGCTCGCCACCTTCCTCCGCGCCTTGGGCATCGACGAGCTCGGAAAGAGCGTCTCCGGCCTCTTGGAAGGGCGCTACCGGACCCTCGACGCCGTCCTCGAGGCCTCCGAGGAGGAGCTCGGCGGCATGCAGGGGATCGGCCCGGTCATCGCGAAGTCGGTCACCGTCGGCCTCGCCGCCGCCCGCGAAGAGATCGATTTGCTGCGGGCGTTTGTCACCTTTGAGGCGCCTGTGGAAGAGGGGGGCGGCGTGGCCGGTCCGCTCACCGGTGCATCGTTTGTATTCACCGGCAAGCTCAACGCCTACTCGCGCGGTGAAGCGGAGACCCAGGTCAAAAAGCTCGGCGCGAGTGTGCTATCCGGCGTCTCGGCAAAGCTGACGTACCTCGTCTGCGGCGAAGAGAAAGACGGGAAGAAGTCCTCCAAGCAGAAGGCGGCCGAAAAGGCGATTGAAGCGGGGGCACCGCTCAAGATCCTCGATGAAGCCGGCTTCTTGGCGCTGCTCCCGAACGGCTAGTCTTTCCGCTCTTCCCGGGTGGGCTCGCGAAGAGCGCCGGCGGCGAAAAACGCAAAGAGCGGAAGCAGATGGAGGCTGTACCGCGCCGTCGAGAAGACGACGGCGTGGATGCCGATCTTCACGACGATCGCGTAAACGAACGGGATCGTCAGTGGATGTTTCCGCTGGCGAAAGATCCCGACGGCGGCAAGCACGTAGAGAGCGATCGGCAGCAGAAAGAGGAGCCCTTTCGCCGCAAGCGCGCCGTACTGCCCGCGCGCTTTGTAGGTCCCAAAGGCCTCCGCAAGCGGCGGGAAGACCTCCGTCTGGCTGCCGAGGAGCAGGCGAGGGACGTTCTTTACGACGACCTTTGCGTAGTGGCCCGGATGCGTCCGGACCATCGCGACCGCCTCTTTCCGGAGGCACGCATCAATCGCGAAATCGTCGGCCTTGGCCTGGGTCTTTGTGGGGCCGTCTTCATGCTCGCAACGATCCCAGGCGGCGTGGAAGTCGTCGCTCTGGGTGTCGAGGAGCTGGGGATCGTGGGCGGTGAGCCAGAGCGCGTAGCCGCTCGACGACGAGACGCCGACGCGCCGGCCGACGAGGGCGCTGTTGCGCGCCTGCCAAGGGAGGACCGCCGCGGCGAGGGCGAGCGTGACGGCGACCGTCCCGATAAGGAGCGGCCGGTTCAAAAAAATACGAGCAAGGACAGCACGATAGCGGGGGAGCTCCCTTCTGGTTCCGCGCAGGGAGGTAAACGCCGCAAGCGGAACGACCGGCGCCCACAGGAGCAGCTCCGGTTTCGTGAGCGCGAGGCCGCCCAGCGCGAACGCCGCCACGCCGAGAAGTGCAGTCTTCCGCGTCTGCGTCCGTGCTCGCCGTTTCCTCACCGCCTTCGGCGGTTCCGGGCGGACGAGCAGCTGCCCCGCGGAGGAAACCGCGAGCCCGGTCGCCGCAAAAAACAGTGCCGAGAGGGCGACGACCAGGCACTCGGCGTTCATCGTCGCCGAGTACATAAACAGCGCCGGGTAGCCGGCAATAAGCGCCCCCGCCATCCAACCACGCCCCCGCCCAAACGCGCGTTCCGCGAGGAGCGCTACGGCGAGCGCCGCCCCGACGACGAGGAGTGCGTTTGCCAGATAGCCGACGAGCGGATTGTGCCCGAAGACGGCATAAATCCCTGCAAGAAAGATAGGATAGCCAGGGACATAGTTCGTAATTACATGCCCGTCGGCGACGTAGCCGCCCCCCTCGGCGAGGTGGGTCGCGAGCTGGTGGTAGCTGTCGGCGTCCGACGAGATGGCCGGCCTAGGCGCGACCAGCACCCAGGCAACGTGGAGCGCGGTCGCAACCGCCAGCAGGAGGGTTCGGTTTCGGCGTGCCGGTGCATGCATAGCGTATGGTTCTTGGCGTCGTCGGTGGGGCGCGTTAGAGCTGCGTCCCCGCGCGCCGGGTCCTTGCCGCGTACGGCGGTCCTCCGCTGGCGCAGCGACGAATACCTGACCGGCACCGCGCAACAAAGCCAAAGACCACGACGATCCACGAAACGCCAAAACCGAAACTCATGGCTGTCTGCATTCTCATGCCCGCGTTTAACGAAGGGGGGACCCTCGCGTCGACCCTCCTCGGCCTGCGCGCGAATGCAGAGAATTTCGGGCGAATTGACGTGATTGTGGTCGACGACGGCAGCGACGTCGCCATTCGCGCCGAGCAGCTCCCGCCGGCCGGCCCCCACTTCACCGTCATCCTCGCGCGGCACGCGATCAACCTCGGGCAGGGGGCCGCCCTCGAGACGGCGCGGCGCATCGCCCTCGGCCGCGGGAACTACGACGCTTACGTCACGATGGACTCGGACGGTCAGCACCGCCTCGAAGATCTCCCCGCATTGATCGCTCCATTGAAGAGCGGCGCCGACGTCGCCTTCGGCAACCGTTTCCGCGGCGACTCGAACGTCCCTCCCATCCGGCGAGCGGTCCTCTTTGCTGCCGGAATCTTTGAGCGAATCGTCACCGGCCTCGCCCTTCAGGATGCCCACAACGGCTACCGCGCCTTCAACAAGAAGGCGCTTACGCTCTGCCCGATCCATCAATCCCGGATGGCCCACGCCACCGAGATCAAACAGCGGATCGCCGCCGCCCAACGCCACCACGGCGTGAAGATCGCCGAAGTCGCCGTTTCGATTCGCTACACGGAAGAGTCGCTCGGGAAGGGGCAGTCGAGCCTCGGCGCGTTCACGATCCTCCGCGATCTCTTCTTCCGGTACCTGTTTGAGGGGGGCTCGTGACGCTCGCATCGATCGGTTTGTTGGCGCTCGTCGCCACGCTGCTGGTGTTCGACTTTGTGGCGCTTCGAAAAGGGGGGACGAAGATCCTCATCCTCGAAGTCGCTGCCTTCTTCGGCGCAGGAATTCTCATTGTTCGCCCCGAGTTTGCCAACTGGGTCGCCCATAAAGTCGGCATTTGGCGCGGCGTTGACTTCGTCATCTACCCGCTCGTCGTATGGCTCTTTCGCGAGTCGCTCCTCTCGCGGCACGCCCGTTGGCGCGAGTCCGATCGCGTCACGCGCCTCGTTCAAGCGCTCGCCGTCCGCGACGCCGTCGATCTTTCCGCGTCGCCCGCCGCGCCGCGTTTGCTGAGAACTCCACGCCGTCTCTCGCTTCGCGGACGGACGCGCGGCGCCGAGTCGGCGTAAATTTTTGCGTTTTTTGATCCGCAGCCTCTCCGAAGAAGAATGAGCGAAGTCATGGGTAACACGCGCGAAGTCTCCGTCCTCTTCGTCGAAATCAATGAAGCCGAGCGGTACTTCCTCGACAAATTCATCGACGCCGGGATCCTCCCGAATTTCGCGCGCATGAAGCGGGAAGGGGCCTTCGTCGTGACGAAGGTCCCCGGTTGGGAAGACAACGGCCCCCGCGCCTGGCGCGACATCATGCCGTGGGTCATCTGGCCGACGATCTACACGGGTATCCCCGCGAAAGAGCACGGTATTCTCGCCTTCGGTCAGGATACGGCGCCCCTCCAGGGCAAGTGCTTGTGGGACGTCCTCGACGCCAAAGGCCTCTCCGTCGGCGTCTTCGGGAGCCTCCTCTCCTATCCGCCCCGCGACCACGGCCACACGCGCTTTTACGTCCCCGAAAACCTCGCCGACGACGCCGCCTGCATCCCCGCCGAGGTGCGCCCCCTCCAAGAGTTCTGCGTCGCCTCCTCGCGCAACTACTCGGAAGATTTCGTCTCTCAGGCGGTCGAAGGGCTGAAGCAGCTCGCCCAGAGCCCGAAGTGCGGCGTGTCGGCGAAGACGATCGCCCGCGTGCTCCTGCAGATCCCCAAGGAGAAGCTCCTCGGCAAGCAGACAGAAGCGGAGCGCGCGATGCTCCTCAGCTACCTCACCTTCGACGCCTTCAAGCACCTCTACGCGAAGCACCGCCCCCGCTACGCGAGCATGCACATGAATCACGTCGCCTACATGCAGCACCGCTACTGGCGCGCTGCCGAGCCGAGCCGCTTCCCCGAGGAGCTCTCCGAGACCGACGCCCGCTTCTTCGCGACGCCGGCCGAGCGCGATGCCTACGAGGCGAAGCTCGCCGACCGCATCAAGAGCGCGTTTGTCTACACCGACCAACAACTTGGCGAACTGTTTGAGCTTATCGGAGACGACACCATCGTCGTCGTCGGCACTGCCCTCGGTCAGACGCCCGTCGACCCGGTCCGCGACATCCACAACCCGGTCGTTCGCCTCGTCCGCGAATACGCCTTCTTCGACGCCGCCGGCCTCACCAACTACCGGGTTCTCCACCAGATGAATCCCGACTTGACGATCACCTTGACCGACGATGCCGCCGCCGAAAAAGCGGAAAAGATCGTCGCTGGGTTTTACGTGAATGAAGGGAAGCCGCTCTTCACGATCGATCGCCGCGCCAACCAGCTCTTCTGCGAATTCAATATGCCGACCGGCCTCTACGGCCGCACCAACGGCGTCTACATCCGCCATACGGGCAATCCGTCGCTGAAGTTCCTCTTCAAGGACCACGTCAGCCAGCACGACTCGAACGACCAGAGCACCGCCCAACACCGCGACGACGGCTGGCTCCTCGCCTGGTCCCGCGGCGCCACCGTCGCGGCGCTCCGCGAACAGGTCGCCGTCACCGAAGTGGCGCCGGCGCTCCTCGGCCTCTACGGCTTCCCGCCTGAAGCGTGGCAAACGCTCGATTCTCCGGCATTTTCCGTGACGCCTCGGTGAGTGGCGTGACGCCCCTGGCCGCTCCGCCCGCGCGGACCACGCCCCTCGACATCGTCCTCCGCATCCGCGATGCCCTCTTCGGGCGCGAGATCTTTCGCGCCTTGGCGATGCCGGGGCGCGTCCCGTCGATCGATCTCTTCCGCGGCGTCGCAATCACGACCGTCGTCCTCTACCACGGCGGCGTCCTCCCCTACGGCTACCTCGGCGTCGACGTATTCTTCGTCGTTTCTGGGCTACTCATTGGGAGAATTCTTGTTGCAAAGTGGGATTCCGAGGAGCCCTTTCGGTTCCCCGAATTCTTCCTAGCGCGCGGCTTCAAGATTTGGCCCAGCTACTATGCGATGCTGTTTATCGGCTCGCTCTTTGCCTTTTTCGCCTATCGAACCGGGCGTCCCAATCTCGTCATCGCGCCGGAAAATCTCGCGCGCTACGTCTTTTTCTTTCAGAATTACCGAGGGACGCCGCACCCCTCTTTCGACCACGTCTGGTCGCTCTGCGTCGAAGAGCACTTCTACATCCTGCTCCCGCTGAGCATGATCGTGCTCCGTCGCTTTTTCGGCCGTTCTGAGAAGGCCCTTTTCGGCCTCGTCTTCGGCGCGATTCTCCTTGGAATCGCTGCAAAAATGCTCGGCCACCGTCTCGGCAAAGAGACCTACGCCGCCACCCACAACCGCATCGATGCGCTGGCCTGGGGCGTCCTCCTCGCGACGCTCGTCCGGTTCCGCGGCGCCGCCATCGCGCGGCTCCCCCGGCTACCGCTCTTTGGCGCGGGCGTTCTCTTGTTTGCCGCCGTCGTCGGCTTCGACGCCTTTGCCGCCCACCGGGGCCTGGCGATCTCCCATTATTTTCACGGCGTTGTCCTCTTCTCCGTCGGTCCGGCCGCCGTCTTCTTGGCGCTCCTCGGCGCCTACCACCTCGATCCGTCGCGGGCGCCGGCCCCCTTTCAGGCGCTCTTCGCCCCGCTCCGTTTCGTCGCCTACTACAGCTACAACTGGTACCTCTGGCACCCGGTCATCGGGCCGGCGCTCCACGATCACCTCGGCTGGGGGCTCCGCGGCGCGCTCCTCTACGTGGGGATCACCTTCGCCGTCGGCGTCCTCTTCACGGTTCACGTCGAAGAGCCGGCCCTCGCCCTCCGCGAGCGGCTCCTCCCGAAAGCTACTTCCAAAACGTCCAAGGCCTCCGTCGCCGCCTCCGGCTCCCCGACGGCGACCCCCTAAGTGTTAGAAAGGCTCCGCTGTGGCCCTCATCGACAAAGACCATCAGGCCGAATATTGGGCAAACAACCCGAACGCCCGTCGCTACGATCATCCGGTCGTTCGTGCATTTGCCCGCCAGCGTCTCGACTGGCTTGATGGCATTGTTCCGCTCAAGAATGTGGAGCGCGCGCTCGATGTCGGCTGCGGCGACGGCTTCGCGACCTACTACATGGATGAGCGCGTAAAATACGTCGAAGCGGGCGATGCCTCTGAGCTGATGCTCAAAATTCATCCGTTGCCGGCGGAGCGCTTGCACCTCCTTGATGCGGAAAATATGCATCAATTCGCCGACAAGAGCTACGATCTTGTCTACGCCTGGGAAGTCCTTCACCACCTGACGAGCGCGAAA
>JAAFHJ010000126.1:0-6392 GCA_013298325.1 Myxococcales bacterium
AGAGCGCCTCGCGCTGATCAAAGCTCCCTTCGTTCATGTTCCAAAGGCGTACGTCCGGCTTCCAGATGCGCCCCCCCTCAAGCGGCGAACTGAACACCGTCTCCGTCGCCGAAACACGGAGTGCGATCGACGTCGCGTACGGATAGGCGGCGGTGTCGATCGGTCCGCCGGCAGCGGCGCGTGCCCACTGGGGTCGCATCTTTCGCCAGTAGGCGTTGAAATAGCCCTTTGCCGCAGGATCGTTGGAAATTTCGACGCGCGCGGTTGCTAGCGCTTCCAGCAGCCGCTGGTGAACTTCGTAGGCAACCGGCGCCCCCGCAGCGACCGCCGCGGCGTCGGCGGGGGGGACGCTGGCCGCGACCGCTGGGTGCGGCGCCGGGCGAACGGCATCGGCACCGCCGCCGGCCCGGTAGGCGATCCCGAGACACGCTGCCCCCAAAAGTCCTGCAATCGCAAGACGTTTCATCGTTGCCCCTTGTGCACGAGAAAGCCACCACGCTCTTCCATCTCGGTGTCCCGGAGCATCCACGCCCAGAGCGGCGTCGCGAGGCGCTTTCGCTCCTCCGGCTTCTCGGACGCGACGTCGCGGACCTCGGCCGGGTCGGTCTGGCGGTCAAACAGCATGTATCTTGCACCATCTCGCGTCGGCACGTACACGAGCTTGAAGCGACCGTCGAAGATCGCCCGGTGCTTGGCGGTCATCGCGAGGGGGCGGTAGCTCGCCCGGAGGACGATGTCGTCGCCGTGCTCGCGATCGACCTCGGTGAGCCCGGTGATTCCCGGATACGGCAAACGAAGACCAGGGCCAAGTGCCGAAATTTCGTCGGTAAACCAGAGTCCTGTTTCTGCGAACGCGTAGACCGGTTCTTTGGCGGTCTCCTTCCCAGCTGCGAGGACGGGCACGAGCGAACGGCCGTCGAGGTCCGAGGGGGCCGCCGTCTTCGTGAGCTCGTAGAGGGTCGGGGCGAGGTCGACGTCGCGCACCATCGCCGGATTTTCCCCGGCCGGGATGCCCGGTCCGCGAATCGCAAAGGGGACGTGCAACGCCTCGTCGCCAAACAGATGGTCGCCGTGGCCGATCCCGTGCCCCTTCGTACCGGCCGTCGGCGACTCACCGGGCCCCTGCCCTTCGTAGAGGGCTTCGCCGTGATCGGCGGTGAGGACGACCCATGCATTTTGCAAGCGGCCGCGAGCCTCAAGATCCTTCAAAATTTCCGCAAACGCGTCATCGATCGCGCGGACAGCACCGTCGTAGAGGCCTCGAATTTGCTTCACGTCTTCGGGCGTCGGCTCCCCTTCGTTCCCGAGGCCACGCGGCCGATGGTACTTGAACGGGCCCCGATAACCGGCGTCGGTGTACATCGAATAATAGGGGGCCGGCGCTGCGTAGGGGAAGTGGGCCGTGCTGAAGAAGACCGTAAGAAACTGGGGCCCCGTACCGGAACGATCGGACGTTTGAATCGCGTCTTTTGCGAGAAAGAACGGATCCGCAGCGTCGTTCATCTCGCGAAGGACCGGGAAGAGGCTCCGGCCCGTTCGTGAATGAAGAAGAGGAAGTAGCGGCGTTTCGCGCTCAAGGGCGCGCTGCCGGACGAGTTCACGGAAGTCAAACGTCGGCGTATCAACGCGCGAAAAACCGAGGTCGATCCGCGAGAAAATATCCCCCGCGTAGTCCGACGAGACCGCCGTCTTGAAACCTTGCTTCTCGAGACGCCCGGGGAGCGCATCAAAGTCCTTTTCGCGGTCGGCCCACGTCGGAAACATGCTCCGAATGCCGTGGTGGTGGGGGTGGCGGCCCGTGAGCCAGGTCACCCACGAGGGGAACGTCCGCGGGAGCGATACGTAGGCGGCGGGAAACCGCGTCCCCTGCTGAAAAAAGGCCCACGTTTTCGGCATCGTCGTCGCATTAAAGCGATCGGCTCGCAACGAATCGGCGGCGAGCACCACGACCATTGGCGCCTCGGCGGCCGCCGCATGGGCGTTGCGCACCGGGACGATCGCCGCAACTGTATTCTCGACAGTGACCGTTCGCGAGCTTCCCGACTCGATCCCCGCGAGTGCGAGAAGAGCAGCAGCCGGCGCCGAAAACTTCCAGTACTGTTTCGGAAGCATCTCCCGAATTTTCAGCAAAGATTCTTTCCACTTACGTGGATCATGCTGAAGATAGCCGAGCACGGCAAGGAGGCTCAAGAAGAGGACGCCCGGCCGACCGAGAACGTCGGTCGTGAGGAGCTGAAGGAGCCGCGGCAATCCCCCCTTCGCGTAGAAGGACGCTACATACAATTGCGGCATCTTCGCCATGGCGTAGGCGAGAATTGCGGCATGAAGAGTCGCGACGACCGTGAGGAGTTCGGCGACTTCGTTGCGCTTCTTCGTCGTCGTGATTCCGTGCAGTTTCCAACGGAGATCGCGAAGCGCGCCGGCGACGAGTCCAAGAACAAGCCCCATCGAGACGGCAACCGCGCCGAGCGAAAGGGCAATTCGACGAACCTCCGGTCCGAACTGGGTGCTCACGAAGTCGGCGATTGCATGCGCATTTTTGCCGAGATCGCTGTCGTCTTCCAAGCCGCCATACCCGGCAAACGCCGTCAGGGCGACCATGTACGCAGCACCCAGGAACAGCGGCGAGCGGAAGCCACGGAGCAGCCGCTCGCGGGGCGTGGGACGGGCCGCTTCCCCAGACGCGTCCGTCCGCGAAGCGGGAGACGGCGCGGAGTTCTTGGGGAACGCGTCCGGCAAATCAGTAGGCAATTCGGTCGGTTCCGGCGTCGTCATCGGCGTGCCTCGACGGCCGCAAGGGCTCCTCGAAACGGGCGCCCCTTTGGGGATGCGGGGTCATGGGCCTGGGCCAAGGCATCGAGCTTCTGGGCGAGCTGGGCGATCTCTTTGCGTGGAAGCTTGCCCCCTTCGATGCGGTCGCAGAAGAACGTCCGGCAGCCGAACGGGCGCGAGGCGTAGATGCGACAACGGTCGTCGGACCCGAGGAGCGGGCAGCGGCCTTCCTGGGCCGCCAGAGCGACAAACGTTGGAAGCTGCTTGTTTTTTCCTTGCGAAGCGAGCACCGCTTTCACGCCCCCCAAGGCCCCGAGCGCCTTACGAACGACCTCCATCTCCAGGGAGGTGACGTAGGGCTCGCGGTTGTTGACCGCAAAACGGCAGCACTCCGTCGAGCGCCCACACGTGTAATTTGCAAGCAATCCATCGACCTCGTCATAGAGCGCGCGCAAACGCTTCTCATGGGCGAGGTCTTCCGAGGCGCCGGGACGGGGACGCGAATGCACGTCGCCGCCATACTCTGCGTAGCGGTTCCGCGGCAACTGCTCGCCGGTCGGCCAGACGATCCCACGCTCTCCAGTCCGGCGAGCGAAGACATCCACGTTGCCGTCCGGGGCTAGCTACGGTCTACTCGCGCGCATGCGCACGGTCTTTGGGGTCCTCCCATTCCTCTCTTCCCTTACGATTCTTTCAATGTCGGCCTGCGTCGGCGATGACACATCGACGCCGACAGACGCGGGGGCGACCGCGGACGGCGCGACGAGCAGCGACGGCGCGACCTCCACGGACGGCAGTTTGCCGACCGACAGCAGCACGCCGGCCG
Organism: Myxococcales bacterium; assembly: GCA_013298325.1. Classification (GTDB taxonomy): domain Bacteria; phylum Myxococcota_A; class Polyangia; order Polyangiales; family Polyangiaceae; genus JAAFHJ01. Next base: position 3,599 of record JAAFHJ010000126.1, read on the forward strand.
ACTCTGGGGGCGATGCGCCACCTTCCGCCTGCCCCCCCCTCGCGACGCCGGCCACCACGACCTTGGAGTTGCGCGGCTGCTCGGAGCCGCTCGCAACGGCTGAAATTCCAAAGAATTTGCGAGCGGGTTTTCCGCCGCTTGAGGCGTCGCAACCGGTCCCGCTTACGCTCACCGGCACGCCGGAGGCCGAATATCTCTTTGGGTCGGGAGACATCTCCTTCAACACCATCGCAGAAAGCGCGGCAAAGATCTTCCGCGCTCCTGAGAACTACTGCGTTTCTTGGCGCGGCCGAATGGAAGCACCAACCTACGATAAGAAGAACTATTGGAACCCGCCGCTCTTCCTTTTTGGCAAAGAAGACAAGGGTCTACGAGTTCTTTCGCAGTTCACAACTGTCGCAAATGCAGGCAGTATCAATCCCAGTGGCGTCGGGGCAACGTTTGAAAGTTCGGGGCAGCCAGTCCTTCTTCAGAGTGGGTTCTCACCAGAAGTGACCGTTACCGTATTTCGGAAAGCCGTCAGCGTCTCCGCCTGGTTCAACGGTGCGCCGAAGCGGACCGCGACCATCGGCGCGGGTGCCGCCTCCCCGACCGACGCGACGATTCGTGTTGGCGGCCGGCTGCCGGAGCCAAGCGGATTTGCTGGCAACGCATCAGACAGCAACTTCCTCGGGTCGGTCCGCACCGTCATCGTCGCGTCGCCGGCCACCGAAACCGAGTGCGAGGCTCTGCACGCGAGCGTCGCAAAATAGCGGTAGGGAGCGGCCACGCGGGTTAATCGTAGGCGGGGCTTTCTTTTTCTCTTTACGTCGCCGGCGGCTGCGGGTACGTTCCGCCTACGAGTTGCGGGAGTAACTCAGTGGTAGAGTGCAACCTTGCCAAGGTTGACGTCGAGGGTTCGAATCCCTTCTCCCGCTCCAATGTGAGCCCCGGTCACCGTCCAGGTTGCCGGGGTTTCTCGTTTTGTCACGCGTCGCATGGCACCGAACGTGGGCGGGCCAAAAAAGAACTCAGGCTGGTTCGTTTTCCCTTTACGTCCGGGTCGGCGGCAGGTAGGTACGCGTCATCGCCGCTGCGGGAGTAACTCAGTGGTAGAGTGCAACCTTGCCAAGGTTGACGTCGAGGGTTCGAATCCCTTCTCCCGCTCCGAATAGCCCTCCGTGACTCAGGTCACCGAGGGTTTTTCCGTTTGTTCGGTTCGTTTGTGCGCAAGCGCTGGCATCCTTTGGAGACGTCTCCGCGCGGCCCGGGTAGAGTGCGCGCCATGAGCGACGCCCCCCATCTTGAGCGATTCTTCCGCGCGTTTGCCGCGAAGGACTTCGCAACCATGAATGCTTGCTACGCCGACGACGCCACCTTCACCGACCCGGTGTTCGTCGACCTGAAAGGGGCCGAAGTGCGCGGCATGTGGACGATGCTTCTCAGCGGGGCGTCCGACGATTTTCATATTGAATTTAAGGATCTCCGCGAGACGCCCCAGGCCGACGGGACGGTCGTCGGCGAGGGATCGTGGACGGCGAAGTACACGTTTTCTGCGACCAAGCGCCCCGTGATCAATCACGTAAAGAGCCGCGTCGTCCTCCGCGACGGGAAAATCGTCGATCAGCGTGACACCTTCCCGCTCGACACCTGGCTGAAGCAAGCGCTCGGTCTCCCGGGCACGCTCTTCGGCGGTTTCGGCTTCTTCCAACGCTTCTTTCAAAAGAAGGTCCGCACGCGCCTGCTTGCCTTCGTCGCCAAACGCGGCGCCTAGGTCAGCGCGGCACACTTCGCAAGACTGGCACAGTTGGCACAGAGCGGAAGAACATATTCTCGACTCTTTTCAGTAATCTTCGTCTGGCACGGCGTGTGGGGAAGAGGAGCCATGCGCCACCTGCCCCGCCCGCTTCGCTTCCTTCCGACGCTCCTCGCAACGCTGCCTGCGCTTGCCACACTGGCCGCGTGCGACTCCGGCACCCTCTATCGGGCCGGCTCCGAGAACGCCCCGACGGGTCCCGGCGCCTGGAACGGAATGGACTGCGCTTGGGACGATCGCCTTGTTGCCCAGTCGTCGGCGGATGACCCTTCGACGCCGCCACCCGCGGGCGCACCGACGCTGATCGCCGGCGACGGCGACGAAGCGCTCCGCGCGGCAGCGACGCGGGCGGCGCTCACCACGATCGATCGGCGCGCGCGGGCCCTCAAAGCAACCGTCCAGTGGCGAACGACCTGCATGCTCCGCTGCACCGCCAACGACACCTGCAACGGCAATGGATTCCCGCTCTTCGGCGACACGACCTGCGACGAAGTCCTTTACGACAGCGCCGAAAGCGCCGACGCAGGTGCCAGTTCTGCGGGCGGGCAGACCGGCGGCGCGAAGGAGTACTCGACGACGAATAACCAGGTCGTAGGCGTCGACGAGGCAGATTTCCTGAAGAATGACGCCAAATACATGCACATTGCATCAAATGGCATCGTCACTTCTCTGGACGCATTCCCTGGAGATGCCGCCTCGATCCTGGCCAAGATCGCCGGCACCGGTACCCCGAGGAAGCTCCTCGCAACCGACACGCGGCTTGTCGTGTTCTCCAGCGACGCCCCCGCCGATTCGTCGCGAACCGAATGCACCTACGGCTACGCCTGCGTTCCAACGGGCGACGGATTCCCGACGCTTGTCTCCGTGTATGATACCACCAATCGGACCGCGCCGCGCCTCCTGCGCACGCTTCAGACGAGCGGGTCTCTCCTGGCGGCACGCCGCATCGGCGACGACGTCCACCTGGTGGTCCACGACGACTCTCTGAACGCGCGTCTC
>JAAFHJ010000126.1:6402-10162 GCA_013298325.1 Myxococcales bacterium
CTCGCGGCGTTGACGGGCTTTTCTGCCTCCGTTCCGAGCTGCGTCACGAGCCAAGCCGACTACGACGAAGCGTTCGCAACGATCGACGCTGCGGCTGCCCGCGCGAAGGCAGCCGTCGCGAATATTTCTTCGGGAATTCCAACCGTTACCGACAGCGTGGGCAACGCATCCGAGCTCCGGGTGTACCAACCTTCGCGCCCCTCCGGCAATAGCTTCGTCAGCGTCGTCTCGTTTTCGCTCGCCAGCAACCGAGCCGCCTCCCGGGCGACGATCGTCGGGCGCCCCGGTTTCGTCTACGCGTCCGCAGACAATGTGTACCTTGCACAGAATGAGTCTGCGTCCGACACCTGCAGCGGCGGCCCGTGCGGTTGGTACGACGGGATGAACGCCGCAGCGGCGACGACGGTTCACGCGTTCCACCTTGGGAGCAACGGCGCGCCGACGACCTATACGGCAAGCGGCATTGTCCCCGGAACGGTCCTCAACAGCTTCGCCCTCGATGAGTACGCGGGGCACCTCCGGGTCGCGACGACGCTCGGACGGGTCCCCGATCCGGCGGTCCACTCGACGCTCTCGGTCCTCGAACCGCGCGGTTCGGTGCTCGCAACCGTCGGCTCCGTCGACAATATCGCCCCCGGCGAAGACATTCGCTCCGTGCGCTTCGACGGCGATCGCGGGTTTGTTGTGACGTTCAAGAAGACCGATCCGCTGTTCGCTTTCGACCTGAAAGATCCTTCGCATCCCCAACTGTCTGGCGAACTAAAAATCCCTGGTTTCTCGACCTACATTCACCCGATGGATGCGACGCACCTCTTGACGATCGGCTACGACGCCGACGATCAAGGCAGCTTTGCCTACTTCAACGGCGTCCAGCTTCAAATTTTTGATATTTCAAACCTTTCCAATCTCCGCTTGGTGCACAAGGAGTCGATCGGGACGCGCGGTTCTTCGAGTGAAGCGCTTACGAACCACCTCGCGTTCACCTACTTCCCGCAGAAGAATCTTCTGGCGCTCCCGATGACGATTTGCGAAGGCGGAGGGGACGGCCAGTACGGCACGAACATGACCTTCAATGGGCTGCTCGTCTACGATGTCACCGTCGCAAACGGCTTCAAAAAGAAAGGGGGAATCCCCCTCGGTCAATCGGCGAACGGCGGCTACGACAACTCCCTCTGCTCGTCCTGGTGGACCGACGCGAACACCGCGGTCAAACGCAGCGTAATCATGGACGATTTCGTCTATTCGGTCTCGTCGAGCAAGGTTCAGGTCTCCCGCCTCTCCGACCTGGAGCACCCGGTGAAGGAACTCTCGCTCACGCGATGAATCGACGCAGACGCGGAGCACAGCGGTTGGCGTGACCTGACAGTCAGCGACGGCACACTGGCACAGAGGACAACGATCGGGATTTTCAGAGAATTCGACGCATTTTCGTCGGCACGATCTCTGGAGTGCGGCCGGGATGCTGCTGCCTGATTTGTTGTCTGATGTTGAATCGAGCCATGAACGGCACGAACAAAAGAGCCCACCGCGTCCGCTTCGGCGAAAAGCGCGGTGGGCGCTTCTTATTCCCGCCATCGTTCCGCTGGTCGCCGCCGCCTGCGCCAGCGAGGGGACCGTCTACCGCGTCGGCGATCCCGGCGCGCCGACCGGGCCCGGCCCCTTCAAGGACGGCACCTGCGAGTGGGACGATCGCCTGGTGACGCAGCGAACGGTCGCCGACGGGGCCGCGCCGCCGCCGACGCGCTTTGTGCCCTCCCCGGAACTTGCGGCTACGACCGACCTCGAGGGGACGTTCCTCGGCGCCCCCTACGCCGCGATCGCCAAGCGCGCCGACGCGTTGAAGGCGACCATCCAGTGGCGAACCTCCTGCACGGTCCGGTGCACTTTCCCCGATCGCTGCGGGGACGGCCCCTTCGGCTTCCTGGAGCAGTGCGGCGAGACGACCTCAACATCCGGGTTTGCCACGCGCGATGCCGGATCCATGCCCGACGCGACGGTCAGCGGCGACGCCTCTCGATCCCGAACGACGCAGGCACGTCGGCCCCCGAGGGGGAGTACACCACGGGGAACAATCAGGTTTCCGGCATCGACGAGGCCGACTTCTTCAAGAACGACGCCAAGTACATGCACATTGCCTACAACGGTGCCGTCACGACCCTCGACGCCTACCCTGGCGAAATCGCGGCAATTCTTGCGAGGACGACCGTCGACGGCCGCGCAAAAAAAGTCCTCGTGACGCCCGACCGTCTTGTCGTCTTCTCGTCGCCCGCCGCCGACGACACCGTCGCCGAAGAGTGCGTCTACGGCTACGCCTGCACGCCGACCGGCGATGGCACTCCGACGACGGTTACGGTGTTTGACACGACCGACCGCCGCGCTCCGGTCCAGCTTCGCAAGATTCAAGCGAGCGGTTCCCTCCTAGCCGCTCGCCGCATCAATGACCGAATCCACCTCGTCGTCCACGATCGTGGAGTCTCCCTAGGAAATCAGGCACTCGCCAATTTCCCGGTGGAAGTCCCGTCGTGCGTCACCAGTCAACAAGAGTACGATCAGGCATTTGCAAAGATCGATGAGGCGGCAGAGGCGGCGCGACAGATGCTCCGAAAGTCGCTCCGACTTCCGACGCTCGTGGACAGCGCTGGAACGGGCCTCACACGGAGCTTTGAGCAACACCGACCGGCCGGACAATCGTTTCTTTCGGTGCTTTCCTTCTCGCTGAGCGACGCCACGCCGACGGAGCGTGCCATGGTTCTCGGTCGACCTGGATTCGTGTATGCGTCCGACGAACGCCTGTATATTGCACAGAATGAGTTCAAGGCCGACTGCAACCTCCTCGACAGTTCGTGCTGGTTCTCGGACCTCCCCAGCGAGCCCTCGGCAACGACGATCCATGCTTTTTCGCTCGCGAAATCGGGGCAGCCGACGAGTTACCTCGCCAGCGGGGTCGTTCCCGGGACGGCGCTGAGCGGCTTTGCGATGGACGAGTTTGGGGGGCACCTCCGAATGCTCACCACGTCGGGGCGCGTCCCCGATCCGACCGTCCACTCCACCCTCAGCGTGCTTGAACTCCAAGGGAAGCGCCTCGCCGTTGTCGGCCATGTCGACGATATCGCTCACGGCGAAGATCTTCGGAGTACACGCTTTGATGGAACGCGCGCGATGGCGGTTACTTTCAAGACGACCGACCCATTTTTCACCTTTGATCTCTCGAACCCGCGGGCCCCGAAACTTGCGGGAATGCTCAAGCTGCCTGGCTTTTCCACCTACATCCATCCCCTCGATCGAGATCACCTTCTCACGCTCGGTTACAACACCCAAGAGCAGAGCGATTTTGCAACGATTGATGGCATTGAACTGAAGATCTTCGATATCCAGAACCTGAGCGAACCGAAGGTGCTCCAGCAGACGACCATCGGAGGGCCCGGTTCGACCAGCGCGGCGCTGACCGACCACCTCGCCTTCACCTACCTCGCCAGCAAGAACCTCTTGGCGCTCCCGATGACCGTCTGTGATGGCCAGACCGGCGCAACCTTTGATGGAATGTATCTCTACGACGTGAGCCTCACGAACGGCTTCACGCGGCGCGGTGAACTTGCGCTGGGCGCGGGCGGCTCCTGCGTCGACTCCGACTGGACGCAAACGCGGACGACGGTCTCGCGAAGCGCCATCCTCGGCGACTACCTCTACGCGCTCGCCGGGGACTCTGTGCATATTGCACGCATAAGCGACCTCGGGCACCCGCTCCCCGTCGTCAAACTCC
>JAAFHJ010000124.1 GCA_013298325.1 Myxococcales bacterium
CTCCCGCCGATCCTCGTCCCGACCGCGGAAGGCCCCAAGAAAATCAGCAGTTCGGCCAAGCGTCGGAAGATCCTCGTCGCCGTCGCCGAAGCGCTCCGCGCCACCGTCGAGCACGGCTTCATCGACGACGAGCGCGATCCGATGCAGACGCGCCCCCTCCGCTGGAGCGACGTCTTCGTCCTCGTCGCCAGCAAAACCGACGGCGCCTCGGTCGCGAAGGCCTTCCGCCGCTACGGGATCCCGGCGACCCGCTACAAAGAAGAGGGGCTCTTCCAGACCGCGGAAGCGGCCGACCTCTACGATCTCCTCGATTCTCTCGCCCATCCCACCGATCGCAATCGGGAAATCCGCGCCTATCAAACGCTCTTCTTCGGCTGCAACGCCGACGACCTCGAAGCGCTCGCCGCCCTCGACGAAGGGCACCCACTCGCCGAGCTCCGCAGCCGTCTCCGGGCGCTCGCCGGGCGCGGGGTGGCGGCGCTCGTAGCCGAACTCCTGGCGATGACCGGCGCGCGGGCCCGCCTCCTCCTCGCGGAGGCCGGCGCGCGACGTCTTGTGAACCTGGAGCATTTGTTGGAAGTTCTCGCGAAGGAGGCCCGATCTTCCGACGTGGAAGGGGCCGTCCGCCTCCTCGGAACCTGGGTGCGCGGCGAGGCCTCTCCGCCGGGCGGTCGCGATCTCGTGATGCGCCTCTCCGAGCGGGGGGACGCCGCCCAGATCCTAACCATGCACGCCTCCAAGGGGCTCGAACGGCCGGTTGTCGCGATTGTTTCCCTCGGATCAAAGAAGCCCCCCTCGGGGCCGACGACCGTCTATCGGAGCCCGACCGGGCGTCGTCAATGGATCGCAAAAGCGCTCCCTGCGGCGATTGAAGCGAGCGTCGCCAAGGAAGAGGCCGAGGAGGCGGAGCGCGTCGCCTACGTGGCGCTGACGCGCGCCCGCCACCAGACGATCCTCCCCCTCTGGCGCGAAGAAGAGGCGCCGCCCGGGGAGGCGCTCAAGGAAATCGGCAAGCGTTACCTCCCCTTCGCGAGACCGCTCCTCGCGGCGATCGCCGACCGTGTGCCCGGAATTTCGGTCCTCCCGGCGCAACAAGCGCCGCGTATTCGTCCTGTTGTCCAGGGCGCGGCTCCGACGGCTCCGACGGCTGCACCGCCGACGGAGGTGCCGGAAGTGCTCGTGTTCCCGACGCCGACGGCCCCCCGCCTCGATCGCGAGGCGGTCCTCCGCGCCTGCCGCCCGCGCAAGGCCCATTCGTTTACGTCGCTGGCGAGCCGCACGTCGGCGGAGCTCCTCGTGGAGAGCCGCGGCGACGTCGACGACGCGCCCCCAGAAGCGGAAGAAGTGCAGGCATTTATGCCGCCGTTGACCCTCGAAGATCTCCCGACGCCGGAAGCGCCTGTGGAAGGGGCCCGCCCCGCCGTCACGCGGGCCGGCGCCCGCTGGGGCGATTTCGTCCACCAGGTCCTCGAAGCGACGCTCGCGAGCATGTCTGGTTTGCCTGGCGTGAACGGCGATTTGGCCGCCTTCCAGGAGGCCTTCGCGGCGCCGCTCCTGCCGCTCGCCGTCGCCGCCGGCTACGACGCCGACGCCCTCGCCGAGGCGCTCCCGCTCGCCTACGCGGGGCTCACTGCGCCGCTCCGCGCCGGGGAGAATCTCCTGTTTTCCTTGAAAGAAGTCGACCCGGCGCGCACGCTCCCCGAGCTTGAGTTCCACTACGCGCTCGCCGAGCAGCTGGGTGAGTCCCGCGATCACCTCCTCGGGAGCATCGACGTCGTCCTCGAGCACGCGGGGAAGATCCACCTGATCGACTGGAAGACGAACCGCCTCGATCGCTACGACGCCGCCGCCCTCGAAGCGAACGTCGCCGAGCACTACGCGCTCCAGGTCGCCGTCTACACGCTCGCCGCCGCCCGGCTTTTTGGCCTCACCGACGAGGCGACCTTTGCGGAGCGCTTCGGCGGCGTCCACTACGTCTATCTCCGCGGGGTTCTTGCTTCCGGCGGGCCTTCGCAAGGTGTCTATTCGACGCACCCCGGCTACGCCGACCTCCTCCGCTGGCAGACCGAGCTTGATGCCCGCGTTTCGGAGGCGACCCGATGATCCCCGCGCCGAACGACGCCCCCCTCGCGCGCTTCGTCGAGCGCGTCGCCGCGCTTTTTCTTGGGCCCCGTCCGTTCGCGACCGCCAGCGAATTTACTGGAAGCGGCGTCGCGAGAGACGGCGGGCCCACATCAACAGCGGCAACCGATCGCCGCGACGGGGCGGCCCTCCTCCGCGCGGTCCTCGCCGCTGAAGCGGCTGGCCACACCGAGCTCCCCGTGGCGAGCCCCCTCTTCGCGCGCCTCGTCGTTGAAGCCGGTGGGGACGCCCCTCGGATCCGCCGCGAGCTCGCCAAAACCGAAGACGCCGGAAAATATGGCGTTTTCGCTCCGTTCTTCGCCGCGGAAAATCCGGCAGCCCCGCTCGCCGCCCGCGCGCTGGCTCTAAAGAGCGGCCTCGCGATCGCGACGATGCGCGCCTTCGCCGAGGAGGCATCGATCGCGACGAAGCTCCACCGGCTTCTTTCCCGCGAGGTCCCGCCGCTCACCGTCGACGAAGCGGTGTTGGTCGCCCCCGTCCGCCTCCACGAGCGCCAACGCCTCGCCGTCGAGACGGTCGCCCGTGCGCCGTTTGCCGTGATCACCGGCGGCCCTGGCACCGGCAAAACGTCCATTGTTCTTGCAATTTTGCGAGCGGTGACCGCGTCGACGACGGCGCCGATCGCCGCCGAGAAGATCCTGCTCGCGGCGCCGACCGGCAAAGCGGCCCAGCGCCTCTCGGCGGCCACGCGAAGCTTCGCGCCGGCGAACGGCACCCTCCCCGCGGCGGCGACGCTCCACCGCCTCCTCGCCTGGGATCCCAAAGCGCTCGCCTTCCGGCGCAACGCGGCGAGCCCCCTCGATGCCGCCCTCGTGATCGTCGACGAAGCCTCGATGATCGACCTCCCCCTCTTCCACGCCCTCCTCGACGCCCTCCCGCCGAAGGGGCGCCTCGTCCTCCTCGGCGACGCCGATCAGCTCCCCTCGGTCGGCCCCGGCGCGATCCTGCGAGACCTGGTTGCCCAGGCAGAAACGTCAAAAATTCCTGTGGTTTTGCTCACCGAGAGCTACCGCATGGATCCCAAGAAGCCGGGCGGTCGCCACGTGCTCCTCTTCGCGCGCGCCGTCCTTGCCAGCGGCGGGCCGGTCGTCGGCGGGGCCCCCGTCAAAGTGGGCCCGCCGTCACCGGCGTCGCCTCTGCCAGCAAATTCGCTGGTCGACGCCGACGGACGGGCCCCCGAGCTGTCGACGCGTTTTGCGCCAGGTCGTGAGGCGATGCCGAAGGTCCACCTCGGCTACGAAGGGTTCCTCGCCGCCGGGAAGGCGGAAGGGGTCCACATTCTCCCGCCGACGGAGGCGGTCCTCGCGAGCCTCACCATGGCGGCCGCGCGCTTTTTTCTGGGGCCCCTTCAACAGCGTGCGGCGATTCAGCACGTCTTTTCCCTAAAAGATGGGGCACTTACCGGCGAAGACCTCCCCCTCGCCCAGACGCTCCTCGCCCTCCACGACGGCTTCCGGATCCTCTCGCCGCTGAAGGAGATGCCCCGCTTCGGCGTGCGCCCGCTCAACGCCCAAGTCCACGCCCACTACGTGCGCCTCGCGCCGCCCGAACGCGCCGAGTACCGCTTTTTGCGCGGAGAGCCGGTTATCGTCACCGCCAACGACTACCGCCGCTCCCTCTGGAACGGCGATCAAGGCACCGTGATCCTCGCCAGCCGCGACGGCGCCCCGCCGCGCCCAGAAGTCCTTTTTTCTCGGGAAGATGGCATCGTCAGCCACCCGCTCGCCGCCATCGCCGATCGCCTCGATCACGCCTACGCGTTGACCGTCCACAAGTCTCAGGGCTCCGAATTCCAGCGGATCGTCCTCGTCCTCCCGCCGGAAGGGCACCCCCTCGCCGACAAGGGGAACCTCTACACGGCGGCGACCCGCGCCCGCGACGCCGTTGTCCTGGTGACTGGCGGCGTCGGCCTCTCGCGGGCAGCGACGACGAAAACCGAGCGATTTACCGGTCTTGCAAGCGCCCTTCAGAGCGTGTTGTAGGCACCGATCAGCCGATCGTAGGTCGCCAGCACCTGCTGGACGGAGCCGTTCACGGTCGCCGCCGTCGCCCCTCCCGCGGTGAGCAGCGCCTCGTCCGCGTCGGAAAACGGGGACTTCTGGGTGCCGCGGACGATCAGCGCATCGATGGCCCGATCAAACTCGCGAAGGCGCAGCCCAAACACCTGGGGCGCCGAGCCTTCGACGAGCGTCGCTTTCGGCGTCTTTGCGTCGAGCTCGCGGGCGAGGTCGAGCAGGGATTTCTCCTGGTCTTTCAGCTTCTTGAGGGACTCTTCGCTAGCGGCCGTCGGGTCGTCGAAGGGGTGGTCGGTCACCGCTGCGCGCATCTGCTTGGCGACGTTGATGATGCTCAATTGGAGATAGGCGGCCGATCGCCCTTCGTCGCGGAGGAGCGAAGCGAGCGTCCGATCGGTGCGCGCGTCGTTCTCGGTTCGAATGCGTTCGTCGAGGCGTTTCGTGGCGCCCTCGAATTTCTCCCGGAGCGGCTCGAGATCCTTCCGAATATCCGCCTCTTTCCGGAGAGGCACACCCGACGGAGGCGGGACTGCGAGTGCGTTTGAGAGATCCCCCACCACCGGCGCAAGGGCGTTTACGGCGGTTCGCCACTCCGCGAGCGCCTTCCCAAGAGGCGTATCTTTTGAAGATGCGGGGAGCCGATCGAGCTTCTCAAAGCAGGCGACCCGAAGGGCGTCCCGCGGAGCATTCAATCGCGCTTTGTGGGTCTCGAAGGTGCGATCGTAGTCGTCGAGGGCCCGATCTAGGGGGTGGGCGTAGGTCCCGGTGCAGTCGATCGCTTCGTCGAGAATCCGATCGCCGGCCCGTTCCGCCATCGCCGCCGCCTGGGAAGCTGCCGCCGAGGCCGAAGCGGCCGCGAGCTGCTCCCGCTTTGCCTTCCGGTCGGCGGCCAGCTTGCATCCCCCGAGGGGGATCATTCCCGCAAAAAAGACAAAACCAAGAAGGAATTTGCGGGAGTGATCCATGGCGCCAGGCGCTTATAGCAGGGCAGCGTTCTGGCCGAGCTGGCCAAAGCAGGCGGAGTCGTCGAGCCAGCGCACTTTCCCGCTCTCGACGTCGTAGAGGGCGCCGATCAGCTGGATTTGTTTCTCCTCAATCATCGAGCGAAGAACCATGCTGTGTTCGACGATTTGAAGCACCGAGCGGCGGACCTGGATTTCGGTGACGCGCTCGACGAAGTCGGCATTCTTCGAGGTGCGGTTTTCCTTGGTCTCCCGCTCCGCGTAGATCGAGGGTTCGATCTTGTTGAGGAGCGTCGAGAGGTTCCCGAGCTGGACGTGATCGCAGGCCCCTTTGATCGCGCCGCACTTGGTGTGACCGAGGACGATGACCGCCTTCGAGCCGGCAACTTTGCACGCAAATTCCATCGAACCGAGGATGTCGTCGTTGATGATCGACCCGGCAATGCGGACGGAGAAGATGTCGCCAAGGCCCTGGTCGAAGATCAGTTCGGCCGACGTCCGGCTGTCGATGCAGCTGAGGACGGTCGCAAAGGGGAATTGACCGTCGCGGGTGTCGTTCACCTGGGCGAGTAGATCCCGCTTTGCGCGGAGATTGTTCACAAAGCGTTCGTTCCCCTCCCGAAGGAAGTGAACCGCTTTTTCCGGAGTCATCGTCGCTTGCGTCTCTACGGTGTGTGCCTTCATCGGGTCCTTGGATGCAGGAGGGGGGCTCATCCGCGCGTGGCGGCGCGCGAATTTTGCGCGTTGGATTGCGGGTTCGTAATGTAGCGGCGTCGCCGCGTCTAGGGGGAGCCCTTCTTTTGCGTCGACGCGAGCCAGGCTTGGTGTGCTGGCTGGCCGGTGGTACTCCCGCCGCCGCATCGCCGCCCCGCGCAGGGCGGTGAGGAAATTTCCTGCTTCTGCGTCGTATGGCCTCCGCATCCCCCCCTTCAAAGTCGACCCCGCCTGGTGCTCCTGCGCTCGCCGAGTCTTCGCTCGCGGCTCTTCTGCTCCACCTGCGAGGCGCCGTCGACGCCCCCGACGATGACGAGGCGGCCCTCCTTGCGCGCCCCATCGGGGATGTCCTTGCGTCCTGCATCGATTTGCGCGGCGCCGTCGCCGTCCATGACGTCCTCCGCACGCCGCCCAAGCCGACGGCCCCCTTCCCGAAGCTCGCCGATCGCTCTGCAATTGCAGCAAAATTGCGAGCAGCGATCGTGGCCCGCCTCGAAGTCATCCGCACGCGCCTCGTTGCGACCTTGGAAAGCCGCCTGCGGACGAAGCTCCCCGACGCCGAGGAGTTCGCCGCCGTCCTGATCGAGTCGAAGGCGCTCGCGACGCGGAGGCCCAAAGACCTGGAAAAAGCCTCGGTAGAACTCTACGCCGACTACCGGAATATGCTCCGCGCCGGCGTCGAGCGGATCCGCGCCGAGCTCCAGATGCTCCGCGACGAGCTCGCCGAAGACCTCCGCCCCTTTGGGCCGCTCGCCTTCCGTCTCGATGCCCTCGATGCCACCCTTCGCAAGGCGACGACGGCGCGCGTCAATCGTTTGATCGAGCGTATCCCTGGCGTTCTTGAAACGCCTTTTCGGGAGATGCTCACGGAAGAAGTAAAGCGACTTCCCAAAGAAGTCCCTGCCGATCATTTTCGCGCCCTCCATCGTCGTATGGAAGACCGTTTCCTTGCCGAAGGGCGTGAACTCTTACTCGCTTTCTTTCAGGTAGAGCGCCGAACGCTCGACGCCCTCGTTTCCGAAGAGGTCCTGTGTCGCTCACTGTGAATCGTTTCGTTGCCGCCCTCGCCATCGCCACCGGGGGGGGAATCGCCCTCTGGGCGGCGGTCCGCTACGCCAAGACCGATCGCATCGCCTTCGCGCTCGTCGTCACCATGCTCGTCGGCTTCGTGATCGGCGCCGTCGAAACCTTCCGGCGCCTTCAGCGCGCCGAGGAGCGCCGCGCAGCGATCGCTGGGCTGCCGAAGAGCTACGCAGACGACCCGATCGGCGGTGAATTTCCGGAATTGTTGGCGCCGTGGATCGAGGCACGTCTCGTCGGCTCCGGCGGTTTGAGCGGCAACCCGTGGATCACGCCCTTTCTGCTTGGTCTTTTCGTGATGCTCGGTCTGTTGGGGACGTTTCTCGGCCTCTTTCAGACGCTCGCCGGCACGAAAGAGGCGCTCGGCGCTAGCGCTGACATTGCTCAATTGAAAGCGGGGCTCGCCGCCCCGATGAGCGGATTGACGCGTAGCTTCGGCTGCTCCGCGGCTGGTGTCGCCGCTTCGGCCACCCTCGGCCTCGCCCTCGCGCTGACGCGACGCGCCGAGGCGGCCTGCCTCCTCGCCTTCGACCAATGGGCCAAGAAGGCGCTCGCCCCCTTCACGCCGCAAGCAAAAATGCAGAGCGCCCTCGTGGCGCTCGTCGGCCAGGGGACGGCGCTCCCGGAAGCGGCCCGCGCGCTCGCCGATGCCGCCGCCGCGCTGGTCCGCGTCGAGACGACGGTCCGCGAAGGGCAGGCAGCCCAAGCGGTCGCCCTCACCGCCGCCACGGAAAACGCCCTCGGTCGCGCCACGACCGGCCTCGAAGCGGCGATGACCGCCGCCACAAAAGCACTCCAAGAGACGGTCACCGTCGCGAGCACCGGCATCACCGGCTCGGCGAAGCAGGTGCAGGATGCATGGACCCTCGCCGCCAAGGCCCAGGAGTCCTCCCAAGTTGCCCTCGCCCGCGAGACCCGTGAGTCCTTCGCGCGCACCGCCGATGCGAGCGCGAAAGCGCTTGAAAGCTCTCTTGAAAAGACCCGTGACGCCTTCTCGGAGGCGGCCCGTCGCACCGAGGAGTCTTTCGCGAAGAGCGCCGCCATCACCGCCGCCGCCCTCGGCGAAGACGCAAAGACCCTTGCCGGCGCCCTCGGATCGACGGCGAAAGAGATCGCCCACGCCCTCGATCAAGACGTCGTCAAGATCGGCGAAAACCTCGAAGTTCAAGCCAAATCTCAGGATGCCCGCGTCGCGAGCGCCCTCGAAGCGATGCTCGCGAAGGCCGATGCCCAGAGCGAAGCGCTCACCCGCCTCGCCGCAAGCCAGCAGGAGGCGACGGCGCGCAGCGAAGCGGCCCTCGCAGCCCTTTCCGAGCGGGTCGGTGGAGACGTCGCCGCTGCTCAGCGGGAGCTCGCCGATCGCACGGCGACCGTCGTCGGCAAGCTCGAAGGGCTCGTCACCGTCCACGCGGAGCGCCTCGTCACCCTGGAAGGGGGCCTTGCCGCCCGCCAGGAGGTCCAGCTCGCGAGCGTCGCCAGCGCCCTGGAAGAGAGCGCGAAGCGCTTCGTGCGCTTTGAAGAGTCGCTCGGCGAGAAGCATGCCGCCCACCTCGGCGCGCTGTTTGAAAAGCTGGCATCGGCCTCGGAAACGCTCATTCGTTTTGAAGAAGGAATTGCGACGCAGCACGAGCGCCACTTGGCCAATCTTTCCGAATTGATGGGGGCGAGCGCTCGCGATACGTCGCTGCCGGTCGTCGAGAAGCTCCGCGACGCCGCCGCCGCCCTCGACCGCGCCACCACGAGCCTCGCAGACACCACCGAAGCGAACGCCCACGCGACCCGTGCACTCCTCACGGAACTCGCCGCCACCGCAGAAACGGAGCGGGCCGAAGGGCGCCTCCGCCACGAGCAGGCGCTTGCCGCCCTCGGCGCGGCGACCGAGGCACAAGTGGAAGCGCTCGCCGCCGTGGAGACGCGCCTCCTCGAAGCCCACGGGGAGCGCCTCGGCGCCCTCGGGGCCGTTCTTGGGGCCCACGCGGAAGCGACCTCAAAGCCGCTTGTTTCCGGCATCGAGCACGCCGCGGAACAGCTTCTCGATGTCGCCTCCAAGGTGGAAACCGCTGCAAAGGCCCAGAGCGAAAGCCTCGGTCGCCTCGCGGAAGAGACCGCCCGCCGCGACGAGGCGCGCGGATCGGCCACCGAGGCGCGCGTGACCGAGCTGGCCGCCCTCCTCGGCGAGACGATCGCCGCCCAAAAGGCGGGCCTGGAGCAGGTCGCGACCGAGCTCTCCGCCCTCCACGAGCGCCAGCTTGCCGCCCTCGGCGAGGAGCTCGTCACGCGCACGAAGGACCTCGGCGAGACGCTCGCGAGCCAGGCGGCGATCGTCCAGACGGGCGCCGAAGCGGTACAGATCGGTGGCGCGGAAATGCAAGCATCTGCTGAGCTTTTCGCCGCTTCCGTTGCGATCCAAAAAGAGGCCTCCGAGGCGTGGCTTGCAAGCCTCCGCGACGTCGAAGAGGCGGTCGAGGCCTCCGGGCGGAAGGCGGCCGGCGTCACCCTCGGCGGTCAGATCGACCAGATGCACGAACTCTTCGCCCGCCAGCTCCAGTTCCAGCGGGAGCTCTTTGAGGCGGTCCGCAAGCTCCGTGAAGAGCACGCCGACGCCCGCAGCGAGCTCGCCCGAGGGCTCCGCTGATGTTTGACGAGAGCAGCGAGGACGACGCCCCGGTCCCCGTCTGGCCGGCGTTTGGCGATTTGATGGCGTGCCTTTTCGGTCTGTTCGTTCTCTTCTTTGTGTGGGCCGTCGCCGTCCAAACGACCCTCGAACACGATTTGACGACCGAACGCGAAGCCCACAAGGCGAAAGACAAGCGCCTCCAGACCCTAGAAGAAGCTTTCGCGAGCGAGATCGCAAAAGGGCGAATCACGATCGTCAATGGGCATATCGGGATCGGTCAAAACGTTTTGTTTGCGTCGGCTTCGGCGACTCTTACCGCCGAAGGGGAGGCACTCATTAAAGATTTGTCTCCGATCTTCAAAACCTACGCCTCCAGCCACCCCGAGCTCTTGATGGTCTCCGGGTTCACCGACGACCACCCCCTCCACGGAAACTCGGAATTTCGCGACAACTGGGAGCTGTCGACGGCGCGCGCGCTCGTCGTGACGCGGGCCCTTGAAGCGAATGGCGTCCCCCGGGCGGCCCTCGTCGTCGCCGGTTTCGGGGAGAACCACGCCCTCGCGCCGAACGACACCCCCGAGCACCGCGCCATGAACCGTCGCGTGGAGATCGCGCCGGTGCCGAAGGTCGAGCCGATCGCCCCGGCGGCG
>JAAFHJ010000125.1 GCA_013298325.1 Myxococcales bacterium
AATACCGATTTCACATCGGAAAGTGACTTCCCCGTGACCGTAGAGAGCCGCGGCAAAAGAGCGTCAAGGAGCTCGCCGAGCACCGGGACGACCGCCATCGGAAGCGTGTAGGTTCCCGCGAAACCGACGGTCACGGCGACGGCGATCGCGCACAGTACAGCGCCCCGTTTGTCCCCGCGGAGCGCCCCTCTCAATCCGTAAAGAATCCACGGAAGAAGGCAGAAGGATTCAAAATGGACCCAGCCCCAATGCCAGGAATAGGCAAACCAGCCGGAGAGCGGGAACAGCGGCGCCATCAAGAAGGCGAACGTCGGGAGGGCCCCCCAGCGGCGCGTCCAGCGGAACATCCCCTCCATGCCGATCGCCGGCAGGAGCACCGCGAGGAGCGAAGAGCCGCGGTCGACGCCGAAGAGGAGCGAAACGAGAAAAAATGGAGACGCGTAGCGGGTTTGCGGCGCGGCGAGTCCATACATGCCGCCGCAGGAGTACGGGTCCCAGAGGGGGAGCTCCTTGAAGTGGAGCGCCGCCAGGCGCGCGTTCCGCTCGTAGGCGGAGAGGAACTGGGCGTCGTGGAACTCGTTCATTCCGCCCGCTTGCTGGAGCATCGCCCAACCGGCGAAGGTCGCGACGGCCAGAAAGAATGCGAGGCGGACCGGCGTCGTCGTCGCGGCGCGCGCCAAGAGGCGGGCGGGGAGTGAAGATGATTGCATGGTGCAGGAAATCCCGTTCCCGGTCAGTCGTAGAAGGGGCGCGGCATGCATGGCGGCGCCGTCCCGCGGGGGTTCTGAGCCTGCGCAGCGCCCGTTGCAGGAGTGGCTTCGTGGCGAAGATCTTCGGCGATTGCTCGGAGCACCGCGCCGGGGCGCGCATTCAACAATACCGATTGATCGCGGACGAAACTGCGTTCCTGATTTCCAAAGTGGTCCCCCTGAGACCAGTCATCGCCCGGGAATCGTTCCACAGATTCCCGATACATAGCTGGCTCGCGAGCTCGAATTGCGTCGCCGACGTTTCCTGCCTGAACCGGCGTCAAATCGTGTTTGGGGAGGATCAATGGCGCTTTTTGGACCTGTGCAATCGCGAGACCGAGCGGCGCCAGTGGGAGAATCCACAGAAAATAGGCCAGGTTTCGAGGCCGGGGGCGGGCAGGGGGAGGCGACGTCACCGGACCGGGTTCGCACGCGCGTCCGGGGCTGTCAATGGCTCGGTCGGCGGCAGAGCAACCCCGAAGCGAGCGAAATCTGTGTAGGGTGCGCGCCGTGAGTGCGGACGAAGAAAAACCGGACGTGCCGGAAGGGGCGGACGAACAGGCACCGGCCTCCGATCGCGTGCGCCGAAAGCCGAATTTCGAAGCGCTCGAAGCGGGCGAGCAGACGATGTCGACCTGGCCGGGGCTTAAGGTCCGTTCCGCGGCCAACATCCCCGCCCACCGGCGTTGGGCCTTCGTCGTCGTCCCTGCAATTGCGCTCCTTGAGCTTGGGCTCCACCTCTCGCAAACGGGGCCGCTCGCCTCGGAAGCCGAGTGGAACACCATCGCCGCCGAGGCGAAGCGGGAACGGAAGGCGGACGATGTCGTCGTCTTTGCGCCCACTTGGTACGCGCCCGTCGAGCGCATGCACCTCCGTGACGCACTGACGATGGCCGATCAGGGGCACGCCGACGTGACGCGATATGCGCGTGCCCTCGAGGTCGCCGTCGGCAACGAAAGCAATCCTGAGGTCGCCGCGTGGCCGATCGTCTCCGACAAGGTCTCCGGCAAGCTCCACGTGCGCGTCCGTCAGAACCCGGCTCAAGAGCCCGTTCTTGAAGATCTTTTGGCACTTGCCGATGCCGGGCGCGTGGAAGTCTCAGTCGCACTTCCGCAGCCACATACGTGCAGTTTCCAGGCAACGGCGCGCGGGCGGATGCGCGATGGCCGCGACGGTTGGGGCACGTTCATTGCCGCCAAGCACTACAGCTGCCCGTCGTCGGACGTCCCATCCCCGCTCGGCGTCGCGATGATGGCCGATCACAGCTACGCGCCCCGCCGTTGCTTCCTGGTGCCGACGGCCCTTGGCGGGAAGTCGATCGACCTGCGTTTTCAAGGGGTTCGCTTCGGGAAATCGCTGGTCGTCCACCACGGGATCCACGCCCAGTCGGAGAACATCGACCGCCATGGCGCTTCTGTCGACCTCGCCTTCTCCATCGACGGTGAGAAGGCCGATGGCACCGTCGTGCGGCGGGAGATCGGTCGCGATACCCACGTCGATGGGCAGCGCTGGAAAGAATTTCGCGTAGATACAGGCCTTTTTGCCGGGCAGACCGGCGACCTTGTCGCGACCATCCAGAGCGCACAGGGGGACCGCCCCTACTGTTTCGAGGCGACGACCCGATGAGTTCCGACCCGCTCCACCGCTACCGCGATCCGTCGATCAAGCCGAGCCTGGCCAAAATCGATCATCTCGTCGGCCTCGCACTCTGTGTGGGATACATCCTTTGGCTCCTCCCGACGGCGCGGAGCCTGGGATTTTCCCGGGATGAGAGCTTCTACTTCCACGCGGCGCGCGACTACGCCCAGTGGTTTGACCTCCTCGTCGACGCCCCTCGCAAGGCGATCTCGCGCGCCGAAGTCGATCGCCTGTGGGGCTACAACCACGAGCATCCGAGCCTCATGAAGGGGCTCTTCGCCCTTTCGTGGAAGCTGTTCTACGTCAAAGCGAAGCTCTTCGCCGATGAGAG
The DNA here is from genome assembly GCA_013298325.1 of Myxococcales bacterium. Lineage (GTDB taxonomy): Bacteria > Myxococcota_A > Polyangia > Polyangiales > Polyangiaceae > JAAFHJ01. The sequence goes on from JAAFHJ010000125.1 coordinate 2,719, forward strand.
CACCGCCTTCCGCTTCCCGGGAATGGTGTTTGGCGGCCTCGGTTTGTGGGTCACCTACCTTTTCGGCGCGCGCACCTTCAATCGCCGTACTGGCGTAATTGCCGCGCTGCTGCTCGCCTTTATTCCCCGCCCGTTCTACCACGCTCATCTCGCCTGCTTCGACGTGCCGGTCATGACGATGTGGATCGTCTCGATCTACGCCTATTGGCGCACACTTCAAAAGCCGAGCTTCGGGCGCATCGTCGTCGCCGGGTTGATCTACGGGCTCTGCCTAGAGACCAAGCACAACGCGTGGATTCTGCCGATCGTCTTTGTTGCGCACGCGATCGCTTCCCAGGTTGCAAGCAAGCGCCGCCAAGGAATTTCCCCGGCGCCATTCCCGTGGGCCCTCGTTGCGATGGCGGTTCTCGGGCCGCTCGTCTTCCTCGGGCTCTGGCCCTGGCAGTGGTACGACACCGCCAATCGCGTGCGGGAATACATGCAGTTCCACCTGCATCACGACTATTACAATATCGAGTATCTCCATAAGAACTACTACGCGCCGCCGGCCCCGATCTCCTACGCGCCGGTGATGATCTTTGCGACAGTTCCTGGCATTACTCTCTTTCTCTTTGCCGGCGGATTCTTCGAGAGAATTCGCGGATTGATTCGTCGTGTACTCGCCGATATCGCACAATTGACGAAGCGCAATGCGCCGAGGGGCTTTCTCCCCCACGTCGACGGCGCCGAGACCGATCTCCTCTGGACGCTCGCTTTCCTCGCTCCGCTCGCACCGTTCTTCCTACCGGCGACGCCGATCTTCGGCGGCACCAAGCACTGGTTCCCCGCCTATCCGTTCCTCTGTCTCTTTGCCGCTCGCGGGGCCGATCTCACCCTCGCCGCCTGCCGCCGCGCCTTCTACATGGTGCCGGCGAAGAAGATGCAGTTTGCAGAGATCGCCCTCGCCGCGTTGTTGGTCCTCCCGGCGGCGATCGTCACCGCCCACTCGCACCCCTTTGGACTTTCGAGCTATACGCCGTTCGTCGGGGGGACGCGCGGCGGCGCATCTCTTGGTCTTCATAGACAATTTTGGGGCTATACGACCCAGAGCGTCGACTCCTACTTGGAGCCTAGAGCGCGCCCCGGCGACGGTCTCTTCCTCCACGACACGACCTGGTGGGCCTTCGAGCAGATGCAGAAAGAGCACCGCCTCCCCGCCGGCATCTTCGGAACGGCAAACCCGGACGAGGCGCGGTTCGCGGTGATCCAGCATGAACTCCACATGAACGAGAATGAGTTCAACATGTGGAATGTGTACGATACACCGAGTCCCGACTACGTGCTCACCCAGGACGACGTCCCTATCATCAGCCTCTGGGACCGCCTCCACGGCGCCCGGAAGTAGCGACCTCCCATGTAAGGGAGCCGAAAGATCCGTCCCCCTTCCGATCCCGTAGTCTGCACCCATGAACGTGCGTCGTCGTGGGCCTCTTTTTGCTCTTTATGCAGTCTTTTCGGTTGCTTGCGGCGCCGACACCGCCGCACGTGACGACTCGGACGAAGGGGCGGTCACCGACGACGAGCTCATCGGCGGCACCGCAGCGAAGAGCGCGAGTTACGACGCCGTCGGCGCCTTCGTCCACACCGACGCCAGGCAGCCAGATGCCCCGCCGGTCTTCTTCTGCACCGGCACCCTCGTAGCGCCAGACGTCGTGCTCACCGCCAAGCATTGCGTCACCCAAGACGCGACCGGCGGTTCGACCTTTCTCGCCGATGCCGATCACCCAATCTTCTTCACGATCGGTCCAGATTCTTCGCGGCCGCGTCGCATCATCGCGGTAAAAAGCGCGAAAGTCGCCCCGGTCGTCGACGGCGGATATGCCGACTTGGGGGCGGACGTCGCCGTTGTCTTTCTCAAGGAAAGAATCACAGACATCACCCCCTGGAAGATCGACGGAAGTCGGCTCTCGGTCGCGAAAGAGGGGCAAAGCTACACCGCGATCGGCTACGGGATTCGGGATTTGAACGGCTCGGCCGGTCAACGGAAGATCGGGCGATTGACGCTCCAGGCCGCGAGCGGAAAGCCGTTGTCGCGCCTCTTCAAGACCTTCGAGGACTTCCAGAGCTACCTCCGCACGCAGGAGGGCGACACATGGGTCGCCGCCCAGGATGCTCGTATTCGAAAATTCTACAATCTCGAACTCTTGGCGCCGAAGGCCGGCGACACAACGACGCTTCCGGCGGCGCCCGGCTACGAAGCTTACCTCGGCTACGGGCCGAGGGACGTCCAGCCGTGCAGCGGCGACTCCGGCGGACCACTCGTCACGAAGGTTGCCGGTTCAAACGTGATCGTTGCGGTCGTTTCGGCCTCTTTCAAAGGTCCTTCTCAGCCGTGCAGCACCCTCGGCGAAGTCTACGCGACCTTCGGACCGAACGTCTCCACCTTCCTCGCCGCTTCCGTCAAGTAGTCGGCGTTCCGTCGACGGTCACCGGGCCGAAGGTCGCTTCAAGGATCTGCTCGGCGTTCGGAACGGAAAACCAAAGCCCGCGCGCGTACATGCGTCGCGTCTGCGCGGCGCTCAAATCCCCTTTTCGACCGGCGGTCGTCGCCGCAAGCAGGATCGCCGCGGTCACGCTGACGTTGAGCGACTCGACGAACCCGCGCATCGGGACACGCACGAAGTGGGTGCAGGCGGCAGTGAGGTCGGGGCGGATTCCGTCCCGCTCGTTGCCAAGAACGAGGGCGACTTTCTCAAAGCGGGCGAGATCGTTCGGCAAGAGTTCCCCTTCCGGATGGGTGCCGACGACCGCAAAGCTCTCCGACTTGAGTGTGGACACACAGGATTCGGCCCCTTTGTGGCGTGCGACATCGATCCATTTTTCCGCGCCACGCGTCACGGAAGTTGCTGCAAGAAAAGGCTTTTCCCGCTCGACGATGTGCACGGTCTGGCAACCGAAGGCCTCCGCGGAGCGCATCACCGCGGCGCCGTTGTGGGGATCGTAGGGGTCGTCAAAGACGACGGTGACCGCGTTGAGGCGGTCGCCGAGCGTGCGTAAAATTTTGTCGCGTCGGCGTTCGAGGACGAACGGTTCAAGGGTGGCGATGACCGCCTCCGGGTCCCGCGCCTCCGCAAGCCGCACGCGGAGCGGGAGCAGCGCATCGGTGTCGAGGAGGCCCGGAGAATTTCGTCGCATGGCGCGGCGCAATAGCCGGTCGTCGGCCCCCGTGGGAAGCAGGGATTCCCCCACACGAAATAGGCACTTCCCGTAGTAACGTCCGCGCGCAATGGCGACCGACCCGGAAGGCGCCTCCGGCAACGGAGGAGCGACGGCCTCGGGAAGCGGAACCGCTTCTGGGGGATCCGAGCGTGTTCGCGCGCGCCTTCGGGCTTCCCGGCGTCCACCGCCGCCTTCGTCACCCCGCCCCGCGAAGAAGCGGCCGTTTGCGATTGGGCGCTTCGTCGCCCGTATCTTCTCGGTCTTTTTCGCATTTGTGGGACTGCTCCCGCTCGTCCTTGGCGTCGCGATCCGCACCCCCTGGGTCAAGCGGACCATCGCCGCCAAGATCCTTGCCCTCGCCGCCGCGCAGGGCGTGGTCGCCGACTTCGGCGTGGAACCGGAATTGATTCCGCTCGGAGTGACGTTGACCGACGTCCGCGTTGCTTCGAACGACGGCGGCGCCGACGCGGTGCGCGCTGAGCGGATCCGCGTGCGACCGAGGTTTTTTGCGCTCCTCGCGGGGAAGGTCGTCTTGGCCGACGTCGAGCTGGTCGCGCCGCGCGTACGCGCAGTTGTCTCCGGGAGGCGCATCGTCAATCTCGGGATTGAAATCCCTCCATCGAAGGAGTCGACCGACGACGGGCCGATTCACGTGCCCCTCGAGACCCTTTCCATCAGCGACGGGACCTTCGACGTCGCCGTCGACGACGGAGCTACGACGGGGGCGATCGGCCTCGATCTTGCCGGAAAGCTTTCCGAAGTCGACGCCGACGTCGTCATCACCGACGGCCGCGCCGGCGCGACGTTTGACGTCGCCCTCCGCGTCGGCTCGGGGACGGTGACCCGTCGTCACGGTGCGCGGGACGCACCGATCGCCGATGACGACGCCCTCTGCACCTTGGATGCCCGCGTCCGTGTCGCCCCCGGCCTGCTCGCCGATGGGACGCCGACATCGTTCCCGCGCATCGACGTCCGACGCTTCCTCTTTGCAGGGGTTTTTGACGACGAACGCAAAGCTGGAAGCTTCCCGTCGTGCACGGTCGCCGCCGACGACCCCCACACCGTTCGTATCGAGCTTGGGCACGTCGCTATCGAGCCGCCACCTGCTGGCGAGAAGATCCCCCGCGCGGAAGGTCATATTACCGCGAAAATTCCGCTCCTTCCCGTGCAGCGGATCCCCGGCGCGCCCGACGTCGCTGGCGATATTTCCATCGACGCCGATGTCCGCGTTGGTGACCGAACCGCCCCCGGGGCGCGGAAGAACCAGCTCCCCGAGGTCGACGGTCGGCTCACCGCGAAGAACATCCGCGTCGACAAATTCTCCTTTGCCCACGAGGTCGAGAGCCGCTTCACCGTCCGCGACGACGTCATCACGAGCCCAGAAACGACGGTCACCATCGCCGGCGGCGTCGCCACCCTCACCAACGTCCGCGTCGCACCGCTTGCCGAAGGGATTCCGCTGGAGACCGACCTCCACGCGACCGGCGTCCACTTCAATGAATTGATGAAAGATTTGGGCGTTCATCCGAATGCTCACGTCGGCTGGGAGCTCGACGACATCCGGGCGACCCACTTCGCCGGCACGATCTCGCCACTCAAGATTGAAGGGAAGCTCGAAGCGTCAACACGCAATTTTGGCGTTTACAATCTCCCTTTCAAGGACCCAAACAAAGAGAAATACGTCGGTTTTCAACGGGCCGAGCTTTCGGGAAAAGTGGCCGTCGACGGCAAGGAAGATGCGCTCGTCTTCAAGGAGATGACCGCCATCGTTGGCCGGAGCCGCCTCGATCAAGGGCGCGTCGCGATCGGTTTCCACGGCGCTTTGGTCGTCGATGTCCCGAGGGGGGACGTTCAGATCGAAGACATCGCCCCCATCGCCGGGATCCCTGCAAAAGGGCTCGCGCACGTGAAGGTCCATGTCGGCGAGCGTCTCGATGACCCGTGGGTCCGTGGCGAGGCGCGCATCGACGGGCTCGACTTTGCCGACATCCCGTTTGGCGACATCACGCAAGCCAAAGTCGCCTTCCACGAAACGACCGTCGATCTCGAAGGGGTCGAAGCGAAAAAGGGGAAGAGCCTCTATTCGATGCCCTCCGCGCGCCTCGAATTTGGGACGACCGCCAACTTCGCGATGGACGGGGAATACTCGTCAAAGGCATTTGATCTTCGCGATCTCCTCGCACTGTTTCATATGGAAGACGACCCGCGCTTCCTCGACGTCCAGGCGTCGGTAGAGGCGCGCGGCCGCATCCGTGTGGTGCTCGGAGGTCCTGAAGATCATTGTGGAAGTGGGATCGTTCGCGTCGCCGGCGACGCCATCGCGCGGAAGCTCGATCTCTTTGGTGAAACCTTCGCCGACGCCCACGCCGACTTTGACTACGACTGGCAGGACCGCGCCGCGAGCAGCGAAGGGGCGTCGCTCACCGTGCGCTCCTTCGCGCTGCACAAGGTGCATGATGCAGGCAAATCCCCCCTCGGCGCGGTGGTCGGCGCGCTGACCATGCGACCGGGCGGCGTCCTCGCCGGCACCATCGCCGTCGACGGGTTCCCTCTCTCGCGACTCGACAAATTCCCCGAAGTTGCCGCCGCCGTCGACGGTACCGCCGGAGGCACGCTCTCCCTCGACGGCACCCTCGACGCCTACCGGGTGCGCGGCGACCTAGAGCTCAGCACCCTCTACGTGAAGGGCTCTCCGTTTCCGCCGAGTCGTCTCCATTTTCGAATGAATCAGACCCCTTCGCCGAAGCCCCCCCTCGGTCGAAGCCGCTGCGGAAATCCGATTCGTCCCCCCTTCGATCGGAACGAATACCTGACCCACGACCTTCCGCAGGGGCTCTACGTCCTCGATGGGGAGCTCTTTGGCGGCAAGGTCCTCTTCGACAACCTCACGATGACGCGCCAGCAAAATGCGCACTTCGGTGGAAGAGTGCATTTTGCATCGGTCGACGTCGCTCCGCTGCTCGCGCTCGGGAAACCGGTCGACGATCCGTCGCGGACTTCGCCGCCTCTTGAGGGGACTTTCTCCGGCGATCTTCTGATTGAGAGCGCCGAACAGAACGACTTCACGCGGGCAAAAATCTCCTTTCAGCCAACGGATGTTGCTCTTCACACGCTCGGCGAGCGGATCGATGTGTTCGCCAGGCAGGGGCCGATTCGTGTCGCCGATGGGGGACTTACTGTTCCCGAGCTTCGTGTCGTCCTCTCCCCCGCCGCAAAGCCCGTTGCCCGGGCGGGAGACGTGAGCCATCCACCCGGAGCTGTTGTACTTTCTGGGAAAATTGACGATATTTTTGATTCGCCGAACCTCAATTTGAAGCTCGCCATCGAGCCGATCGATTTGAGTGGCCTCGTTGGGCTTTCCCCCCAGCTCAATCGGGCATCGGGCTCCCTTGAGGGCTCGTTCACGTTGAAAGGGGACCCCGGCGAACCGGACGTCGATGGCGCGCTCCGTCTTCGCGGTGGTCAGTTCGCGGCCGCGTCATTGCCAAGCCCGGTGACCGAACTGGAGATCGACGTCGCCGCAAACACGAGCGAAATTCGCATTGAACAGGGGAGTGCTCGCTTTGCAGGTGGCGATCTGTCCCTCTCCGGCGTCATCCCCCTTCGCGGCGCGACGTTTGGCCAGGCCGACCTCCACGTCGGCGCGAAGGCGTTGAAGTTTGCGCCGGTCGAGGGCCTGCGAACAGGCGTCGACGCCGACTTGCACCTTAGCGCCGACCTCCTCGGTGACGACCGCACCAGGCTCCCTCGCCTCACCGGAACAATCTCCCTTTCCGGGCTCGAATACACGCGAGCGATCGCGATCGGTGAGAGCCTCACACAGATCGGTGCCGCAAAGCGTACCGTGGTGGAGACCTACGATCCGGCGCTCGATTCGATCGCGCTGGACCTCACAGTCCTCTCGCGGACGCCGATGCGGATTCGTAACAATTTTGCCGAGATGCAGCTTGCGATCGCCGACGGCGGCCTTCAAGTCACCGGTACAAACCAGCGCCTCGGAATGCGGGGCCGCGTCGACGCGATGAACGGCGGCAAGCTCCGCATTCTGCAGAATGAGTTTGAGATCCGGACCGCCCAAATCCGCTTTGAAGACCCGACGAAAATTGCGCCCTACATCGACGCGACGGCCGTCACCGAGTACCGGCGCTCGTCGCTGTCGTCCGCGGCCGTTGCCCCCGGCCGCCAAGGGGGCGAATGGCGCATTGGGCTCCACGCCTACGGCCCCTCCGACGAGCTCGCCATCGACATGACCTCG
>JAAFHJ010000127.1 GCA_013298325.1 Myxococcales bacterium
ATCGCCAAGCTTCTCCAGTATGCCACGACGGCTGACGTCGGCACGACGTCCCTCGAGGCCTACAAGGGGCGCATGAAGGAAGGGCAGAAGTCGATCTATTATCTCTACGGCGCCGACCGTACGACGAAAGCCGATTCCCCCTATTTGGAAGCGCTCGTCAAACGCGGTTATGAAGTCCTCTTGATGAGCGATCCCGTCGACGAGTGGGTCGTCGAAGCGCTTGGGAACTTCCAAGGGGCCCCCTTCGAGAATGCCCAAAAGGCGAAAATCGACGAGGCCGATGAGACCAGCAAAGCGGCGGAGGGGAAGCTCGCTCCGCTCCTGACGATCGCCAAGGAGGTCCTCGGCGATCGCGTGCGTGAAGTGCGCGCAAGTGCTCGACTTGTCGACTCGCCCGCCTGCCTCGCGCTCCCCGAGCACGCGGTGCCTGCGTACATGGAAGCGCTCCTCCGTGCGAACGGCCGTCCGGTCCCCAAGACGCCGCGGATCCTCGAATTGAATCCGAACCACCCGCTCGTCGAAAAGCTCCTCGCGCGCGGGGATAGCGGCGCTGCCGACACCGCTTCCGCCATTGAACTCCTCTATGACGCCGCGAAGCTCGCCGAGGGGAGCTCTATTGACGACCCGTCGGCCTTTGGTCGTCGCCTCGCGGAGGTGCTCGGAAAGGTTCTTTGATCCGTTCCGTTGCGCGCGGCGGGTAGGCAAAGCACCTACCTGGCCGCGCGTTTCCTTTGGGCGGTCCTGGCGGGATCAATCGTTGCAACTTTGAGACATTCCCTTCAGACTGCCGGCCACCCTTACGGAGGTTTCTCATGCGCCTTTTTCTCACGCTTCCGCTCGTCGCTCTCGCGTTCGCCACGGTCGCTGCTTGCGGTTCGAGCGATACCAAATCCGAGTTTGATGATGGGGGGACCGGCGGGGGTGGCGATGCCACCGTCGATGGGTCCGGCGGTGGAGACGGCGGGCCGACGATTCCGACCGGCGACGGCAGCGTCGTCGGCGTCGCCGACGCGGGCCTCGACAAGTGTGCGGATTCGAACGCGAAAGCGGCGCTGACCCCCCTCCACTATGTCGTCCTCGTCGACCGTTCTGGCAGCATGTGTTTCAAGCCGGATGGCAGCTACAATGCCGGCTGCGCCGACCCGACGACCCGCTGGCAGCAGGCGCTCCCGGCGATGAAGACCTTCTTCGAGGCGCCCGCCTCGACGGGAACCTTCGCGTCGCTGATGGTCTTCCCGACCGACGAGGTGTGCGCGACCGGTGCCGCCCCCCTCGGTGCCGAAGAGGCGCTCCCGAACGCAAGCGGGTCCCTCATGGCCGCGCTCACCGCCCGCCGCGCCGACGGTGGCAACACGCCGACCAAAGCGGCGGTCACCAAGGCGCTTGCCTACGCGAAGCAGCAGCAGGCCCAGCTCAACGACGGCGGCAAGACGGTCCTCATTTTGGTGACCGACGGAAAGCCCGAGCAGTGCAACGAAGGGGCCGACCCGGCCGCGATCAGCAATGACGTGAAGGCGGTCCTCGCCAACGCGAAGGCGACCGACGGCACGCAGACCTACATCATCGGTCTTGCCTTCCAAGACAACGGTCTCAAAGCGAATTTGACGACGATGGCCACCGGCGCCGGCACCGCGCCGATCTTTGTCACCTCGCCGACGCAAGTCCAGCAGGAGCTCGCCGCCGCGCTCGCCCAGATCCGCGGCCAGGTCCTCTCCTGCGAGTACGCGATCCCGGCGCCGCCGAACGGCAAGGAACTCGATCCGAACAAGGTCAACGTCCAGTACGACGCTGGCGATGGCAACCCGGTCGCGATCCTCGGCAAAAGCCAAGACTGCGCGACCCCGTCCGGCTGGCACTACGACAACGCGACGACGCCGACGAAGGTCATTCTCTGCCCGGATGCCTGCGCTTCCGCAAAGGCAAATACGAACGCAAGCGTGTCTGTGGTCTTCGGGTGTGCAACCATTGATGGCGATCAGCGCTGATCGGCAACGAGCCTGCCCGAACGAAGCCCTCAGGAGTTCCTGAGGGCTTTTTTCGTTACGATTCCTGAGGTTGGCGCGCACGCCTCCCAAGGCCAAACGTCTCGCGGAGCGCGTAGGACTGTTCGGTAAGCTCGCTCTTTGCGTCGCGCACATAGACCGGATCGAGGACCTCGAACGCCGAGTTCTCTGGGCGTTCCTCGGCGCGCACAAACGTGTGAAGCGTAAACAGCGCCCCCTTGCCGGCGCGGGGAATCACATCCCGTTTCGCCCGCGGATGCAGCCCCGCGGCGCGACCAGCCGCTTCCGTCCGTTCCGGGGTCCGCGCATCGGCACAAATCACAAACGCGCCCCCGGAGGCGAGGCACGCGGCGGCCGCCAGGCAGTAGGCCTCCACGCCGCCGCGGAGCTCGATGCGGGCGTGCGCACGTTGGCCGTCGAGCGCTTCCGTCGCCGTCCCGGGCGGCAAATAGGGGGGCGTGCCGGTCACGAGGTCGGCCTTCTCTGCGAAGGGGAGCCGGTCGCGGAGGTCGCCATGGTGGATCCGCACGCGGTCGGTCAGGCCATTGTTTGCGACATTCTGGGCGAGCAGCCGGAAGCTCACCTCCTGGGCCTCGATCGCCTCCATGCGTGCATGCTGCAACTTCCAAGCGACCATCAAAAGCACCGAGCCGATGCCGGTCCCAAGGTCGATGGCTCGCGCTGCGTGCGGGCGTGCGTGAACCGCCTCCCAGGCGGTCGCAACGTCGTCCAGCGAGTAGCGATGTCCCAGCTTTCGCTGCAGAATTCGGTAGTCGGCGGTGATGGCATCCGAGGTGATCGGATCTTCAAGATCGGGCAGCACCGAGCCTCTGTACTTCGTGGGCCCCCTTCTCGCAAAGGGCGCTCCTTGGTGCATCATGCATGAATCTGGGCAACGTGCGGGCGGCGACGGCGGATGACACCCTTGGGCGCTCCGTGTAGGTTCCGCCGCGCATGGCCAGTTCCGACCCGCTCCTTGGGGTGCTTCTTGGAGGCACTTACCGCGTCCGACGCCTCTTGGGGCGTGGTGGCATGGGGGCGGTCTACGAGGCCGATCACGAAGCGCTGGGCCGCAAAGTGGCGGTGAAAGTGCTCTCGCCCGAGCTCTCGATGCGCCAGGAGGCCGTCGAGCGCTTCCGCCGCGAAGCGCTCTCGGCGGCCCGCCTCGGACACCCAAATATCATTCAAATTCAGGACTTTCGCGCGGAAGAAGGCGCCGCCGCCTTCCTGGTCATGGAGCTCCTCCAAGGGGAGACGCTCGCGCAGCGCATCGATCGCCTGGGGACGCTCTCCGACGGCGCCCTCCGCGACATCGCCCATCAGGTCCTCGACGCGCTGACTGCCGCCCACGCCGCTGGAATCGTCCACCGCGACATCAAGCCAGAGAACCTCTTTCTGACGCCGGTCGGCACCGGGGACGTCGTCAAGGTCCTCGACTTTGGCGTCGCGAAACTTGAATCGGATCAACGCATTACCCGCGAAGGGATGCTCGTCGGCTCGCCCCTCTACATGGCACCCGAGCAGGCTTACGGCTCCTCGGTAGACGCACGCGCCGACCTCTACAGCCTCGGCGCAACGCTGTATCATGCACGGACCGGCGTCCCCCCCTTCGATGCCGATTCCCTCCCGCGCATCCTGGTGCTCCTCAAAGAAGCGCCATTGATCCCGGTCACAGTGCGCATTCCCGACGCCGATCCGGCCTTTGCCGCATGGCTCGAGCGTGCCCTTGCCAAGCGCCCCGACGAACGCTTTGCGAGTGCGGCGGCGATGCGCGATGCGCTGCTCGCCCTCCCGCCGCTTTCTGGGAACCCGTCGCTCGTCGGAAGTGCCGTGCGCAGCGGACCGGCCCCCCATGACGACCACGCCTTCGCCGCAACGCTGGCGGCCCACCGCGTTCCGCCGAGCCCCGAGATGCGTTTGTCTCCGCCCGGCGAGACGCCGGATCGGAGAACGCGTTTGTCCGCGGAGCAGGAGACGTCGCGGAGTTCTCCGCAAACGCGCCCCGAGGGGCTCGACCGCGCGGCCGGTGTCGACCCGCGCGCGGGGACGCTCGTGAGCCCCGCGGGCGGTACCGTTCCGATGGCGCCGATCGCTCGGAACCCGCAAATTTCCGTCGTTCAGCCGGTTTCGGGCCAGGCTTCTTCGTTTACGCCGCCGGTCGTGCCGCCGCCCGCCTCCTCGCTCCCGCAGACGCTCCGGCAAGGGGAGGCGCCGAAGTCGTCGTCGTCGGTCCTTTTTGTGCTCCTCGCGATCCTCCTCGGGGGCGCCGGGACTGCCGGCACCTGGGCCTACCTGCAGAGCTCCGACCACGCTCCACCGGCCCCCTCGTCGTCGACGGCGCCACAGCCGCTTCGGCCAACGGCTGGAACTTCCATAGGAAAAATGACGTCGAAGGGCCCCGACGCGCCTCGGAGCGTCGACGCTGGCGCCCCGCGCGACTCTCGCGACGCTGGCGGGATTGTTCTGTCGACGGGCGGCGCTACCGGGAAGGTCGTCTGTCGCTTCAACCAGGCGGAGCCGGCGTACAAAGACGCGCGCGACGCCGAAGCGACCCTGCAAGCGGCCGCCGGTTCCTTCGGTGCCTGCGCAGCCAGCGCTTGCGGAGCGGGAGCCTCTGCGAAGAGCGCGTTTTACGACCTTCAAATCCGCAGCAAGGGCGTGGTCGGATCGGTCCAGCCCTTCGGAACGCCGTGCCCCGAGTTCGACGCGTGCCTCGCGACTCCCTTGAAAGCGCTTACATTTCCGCCGCCGGATAGCCCCGGTCCCGTCCGTATCGTCTGCACGCCCTCGAACTGAAGCGCGCACGCATGGCCCCGCGCCGCTCCGTCCAGAGGCCTTGACGTTCCCCCGCGAATTCGCCATCCCCGCAGCGTCATGGGCTACGAAATCCTCGCGCTCGCCTTCGCGACCGCCATCTTCGTGGCGGTCGTCATCGGCTTCGCGGTCGCCTACCGGATCGATGCGATCGATCGGGACGCCCTCGAAGTCCGCTGGGAAGCTTGGGCAAAAAGTGCAGGGTACACCTATGTGCCTGCGGAAGGGGGCTGGCCGACGAAATCACCACCGCAGGTTTTTGTCGCGAGCGACCTCTCCGTTACGCTCGTCCACCACCGGGGGGCGGCGCACACCAAGGTCCTTCTCGCCCCGAAACAAACGCTCCTCGGCAAGCTACTCCTTGCGACGGAGCCGTTTTCCGACCAGACGTTTCTCCGAAAGACCGGCGACTCCGGTTTCGACGCGACCTTTCACCTGATCGCGAACCCGACGTCGGTGCAAGAGCGCGTACTCACGGCAGAACTTCGTCGTCGACTCCAGGGGTTTTCCCTCGGGCGCTACCTTCGTTTCGCGTTTGCGCGCGGGAAGATTTCGCTCACCTGGGAGGGGGCTGAGGAGAACTTTTCCCGCATTGAAGAGGCGTGTGCGATCGCTCGCGCCGTAGAAACGGCGCTGTTTGTACAAGCGCCGCCGCTTGCCGCAGTCCCGCCGGGAACGCCCAAAGAGCGCCCGCGACTTGTTCTCTAATCCAACGTGTCGGCCTGTCCGGTAGCTAGGTCGTGTACTCGGCGTTCACTTCGACGTAGCGGTAGGAAAGGTCGCTGGTCATCAGCATCGCTTCGCCGTCGCCGTCGCGCAACGAAAGGTCGAGGGCGACGTCCTCGACCGCCATCGCCTTCGAGAGCGAGCCGGCGTCGAAGGGGCGCGGTTCGCCGCTCCGAAAGACCTCAACGCCTTGCAGAGTGCACACAAGTGCCTGGGCATCGACGACCTCGCGGGCGTTGCCGACTTGGCTGACAAAACGCCCCCAATTCGGGTCGTTGCCGAAGAGGGCGGTCCGCACAAGGCCCGAGGCGGCGACCCGATCGGCAATCGCGCGGGCGGCGTCGTCGCTCGTTGCGCCGCGGACGGTCACGGTGGTCACTTTCGTCGCCCCCTCGCCGTCACGGGCGATGAGCCAGGCGAGGCGGTTCGAGACGGCGACGAGGGCACGTTGCACGGCGGCGATGTTGGCGGTCGGGGCTGGGGCGCCGGTGGAAAAGAGGAAGAACGAGTCGTTGGTGCTTGGGTGCGAGTCGACGTGGACCGCATTGAAGCTCTTCTTCGCGACGGCGGGGGCCAGCCACGCAAGCTCGGCGGGGGACAGCGGCGCATCGGTGCCGACGAAGGCGAGCATCGTCGCCATGTCCGGGTGAATCATGCCGGCCCCTTTGCAGACGCCGGCGACACGCACCCCCTCAATGGCCTCTCCGGCCTCTTTCGGGTAGGCGTCGGTCGTCTGAATGGCCGTCAAGAAGGCGCGCCCGGCCTCCGGGCCTCCTGCGAGCGCTTCAAAGGCAAGATCGATACCTTTTTCGATCTTTTCCATCGGGAGTCGGTGCCCGATCACGCCGGTCGAAAACACCAGCACCTCTTCGACGGGGCACCCAAGCTTTTCGGCGACAATCGCCGCCATCCGGCGCGCGTCGGCCTCGCCGGCAGCCCCCGTGCATGCGTTGGCATTTCCGCTATTGACGATGATCGCCCGGAAGTGCCCTCCGCTCTTTGAAAGATGCTCACGACAGACGCGCACGGGGGCGGCCGCGAAGGCGTTCTTTGTGAAGATCCCGGCACACGCGAGGCGCGAATCGGCCACAAGAAGGGCGACGTCGGGGCGACCGCTCGCTTTGATACCCGCGGCAACACCCGAAGCGCGGATCCCCCGCAAGTCTCCGAGGGTGAGCGTGGCGGCGGGGAGCGGCGGGAGCGGATGGGGAAACGGAGGCATCGCGAACGGCGACGTACTCCGCGCGTCGAAATCGTGCAGCGAGGAAATGCACGATCGCGCCGGCGGCACACAAATTTACGGGCGCCCGGCGTCCTCGCCAAGCGGGGCGACCCAAAGCGCTGCGCTATCGACGGGCGCAGGCGGAAGTGTCGTCGCCACCCCCTCTTTTGTCGGATGGAGGCGACGGGCGGCCTCCACGCAGTGGCGCCCGTCGACCGGCGTTCGGCACAAAAGGGACGGCGCGTACTGGAGGGCGCCGGCCGCATCCCGTCGCAATTCCCAGGGCGCGAGCGCCTCTCCGTCCTCCAGGACGACGAATCCCCCCTCGCGCCAATGCCACCCGGCGGCGCTCGCATCGCGCCCCCAATCGCCGTCTACCCACACCGCATGGGCCGGGCGCGCCGGAATCGTCGCCGGATGCGCGGGCGGTGGAGAGGTGGGAACCGTTGAAAAATCGACCCCTTCGTGGGCGATCACCGGCGGACGAGGCAGCGTCGCACAGGCGCTGAGGAGCGCGAGGGCGCCCGCTCCGAGGAATCGTCGTCGTGGCGTCGAATCGGGTTCACGGTGGCGCCAGCGAGCGGGTAGGCGAGGGGGGCACCATGGGAATCTCATGCGAACTCGACCTGCTCCGCTAGCACGGCGCCCTTCCGTCGTCCTCCCGGCGGTCGCGGTCCTCCTTGCAGGTTGCACCCACGTTCCCGAAGGGCGGCAAGCGGTGCGCGCGCTCCGCGTCGAGGGCGTCTCGCAGACCGATCGCGATGATTTGTTCGAGCGCCTGGCGACCGCCCCGTCACCAAAGTTTCTCGGACTCTTCCAGCAAGTTGTTTACGAACCGTCCCTTTTTTCGTCGCTAGTCCTCGCCCGCGATCTCGAGCGGATCGAGCGTTTTTACCGGGCCCGAGGCTTCTTGGACGCCCAGGTGCGAGCGGCTCGCGTCGAAGAGCGGGATGCGACGCACGTCGTTGTGACCATTGAAATTTACGAGGGTTTGCCGACAACGATCGCGACCTCGGTCGTCGAGGAGGGGGGCGCACTCCTCGCAACGGCCGATCGCGGAAACCCCGCCCCGACCGACCCGCTCGCCCTTCGACTCGCGCGGACGGTTCGCCGAAGGGCGGCGATCGGAGCCCGCTTTGATGAAGACGACGTCGCGGCGGCCGAGGAAGCGCTGCGTAGAAACCTGGAAGATGCAGGTTTCCCCTACGCGAAGGTCGCGCGACGAACGGTCCTTCGCCCCGCCGGCGCCGCCGCAAAGGTCGCCGAGGTCCACTTCGAAGTCACGCGGGGGCCGAAGGCGACGCTTGGGGAAATTATCCTGGAAATTGGGGATTCTCGCCCCGACCACCTCCGCGTTGCGCACGCCGCGCTTGGCCTCGAAGTCGGTGCGCTCTACACGCGTACGTCCCTCGACGAAGCCCGTCGCGCCCTCCTCGATCTCGGCCCTTTCGCCACCGTCGACGTGGAGCCGGTCCGCGCGGCGACCGTCCCGACGGAGGCCGAGGTACGCGTCGCCATTCGCGTGACGGCACGCCCCTCCAAGCTGCGTGCGCTCCGCTTCGGAGGTGGCCTTGAACTCGATGTGATTCGGACCGATTTGCACGGATTGATCCGTTGGGAAAACAAAGATTTCTTCGGCGCCTATCGGACGTTCTCCATCGACGCACGCCCCGGCGTCGTCCTCTACCCGACCCGCCTTCCTGATTTTCAAAAGCCCGAGCGGCTCTTGGTCGAGGCCAAAGTCCGCGCCTCGCTCGCAAGTCCGGCATTTTTCGAAGGGCGTACCGTCGGGACTGCCCGTGCAGAATACAACGTGTTCCCCGTTCTGTTGTCGTCGACGGCGAACGCAGCGACCGTCCTGGGCTACCAGGAGCTCCGTGCCAACGTCGGCGTCGAGCGCCCGTTCGGACGCCTTTTCTTGGCGCCCGGATACGGAATTCAGGCGAATTTTCCATTTGCCTATGTCGGCGAGAGGGACCCCGATCTCTCGCCGATTCTTCTCCTTTATCCGATGATCGTCGCCCAGTACGATCTCCGCGACAGCAAGGTCTCCCCCCACCGCGGGGCCTTCTTTTCCCTCGATATTCAAGCGGCCGGTCTCCCCGCCGGGAGCGCCCTCGACCTGCGAATCGCCCCCGAGGCGCGCGGCTACGTCCCGCTCGGGCGCCGGACGACGCTCGCCCTTCGCGGCGCCTTTGGCTTTCTCGCGCCGTCCAACTATGGCGATACTCTTCGCGAAAATGCCAGCGGATCGGGCCCGCCGGACGGCGTCTCCCGGGCGCGCTGGGTTCGTGACGTCCAGCTCACCTACCTCCGGGCCTTCTTTGGCGGCGGCCCCAATTCCAATCGCGGCTATCCGCTTCGCGGCATCGGCCCCCACGGCCTCATCCCCTTTTACAGCCCCGAACAATCGACGACGGCGCTCGAAGCGTCGTGCAGCTCCGCGGCCACCTACGACGCGTCGAAGTGCGCGCAACCGCTCGGCGGTTTGTCCCTTTGGGAGGCTTCGGCGGAGGTCCGATTTGTCGTCGTCGGGCCGCTCGGGGGCGCCACCTTCTGCGACGTGGGTGACGTCGGTCCACGCGCATTTTCTCCGCGCTTTGACCGACTCCATCTCTCCTGCGGCTTCGGCATACGCTACGGAACGCCAGTGGGTCCGATCCGCCTCGACATCGGTGCGCGCATTCCTGGCGCCCAGCTCCTCGGCGGGGCAAGTGCCGGCGATGACGGCGTCCCCGGAACGCTCTTCAAGCTTCCGATCGCCATCGCGCTCGGCATCGGGGAAGCATTTTGAGCGAAACATCGCCTAAAAGCACGAAAAAGTCGTTCCTGAAGGCGGCGCTGCGGCGTGCGACGCAGGCGCTCTTCGTCGCGACCGTCTTCGTCCTCGCAGCGTTGCTTGTGGTCGGGAGCGCCCCCGGGCGCCGGTTCCTTGCGGGGAAGATCGTCGACAGCCTTCAATCGACGTTTGCCGGTCATTTTTCGATCGATATTTCCGCGCTTTCTCTGTTCCGCGGCGACGTCACTATCGCCCGCGCGACCGCCCAGTCGCCGGACGGACGGGACGTGTTAACCGCGGAAAACGTTGCCGTCCACGTGGCTCCGCGTGCGCTTGTCGCCGCATTCATTACTGGCGATCCGATCGAAATTCACGGAAACGCGTCGGTGGGCAACGCAACCATCGACGCGCGTTCCGGGGGCGTCGCCTCCGCCTTCGCGCCGAAAAATCCGATCGTTTCCACGCCAGAAGTACCCGCCCCCGCGGCACCACCACGACCACCGGGCCGACGTTTCTTCGTCGATGTGCAAGGTGTGAAGGTGGCCCATGCCGCTGTCACTCTTGCGGAC
>JAAFHJ010000128.1 GCA_013298325.1 Myxococcales bacterium
CGGCATCATCCTCGGCCTCGGCGCTGGCTGCGGCGGCGACGCGAAGCCGGCGGAAGCCCCCGCCGCAGAAGGCGCCAAGGCGTCCTGCAGCGCGGCCGCCGCCTCCGGCGAGAAGAAGTCCTGCAGCGCGGCCCCCGCCGCCTCCGGCGAGAAGAAGTCCTGCAGCGGCGCTCCGGCCCCCGCCGCCAAGTGATGCGCTTGCCCAGGATTTGGCGCAACGCGCGCTAGCATCCCGGGCAACCGAGCGAGGGCGAAGCATCTTCGGAGGCTTCGCCCTTCTGCTTTTTGTGCGGCGGTGCAAGATTCGGGCGCGGATTGCGCGAAGGAGACCGGCAATGAGCTTTCGGAAACAGCATGGCGTCCCCGATCTTGGGATCGGCATCGGCTTTCGGGCGCCCCATCGGGCGGCGATCCTTGAGAGCCCAGAACTCCCTGAAAATGCTGCAGGACTCGCTGCGGTCGATTGGTTCGAGGTGATCTCGGAGAACTACCTCGGCGACGGAGGGCGCCCGCTCGCGACGCTCGATCGTTTGAGCACCAACTATCCGGTGATCCCCCACGGCGTCTCGCTAAACTTGGGCGGCACCGATCGCCTCAACACCGATCATTTGCGGCGTTTGCGGCGCCTCGTTGATCGCCTCGACGCCCCCTGGTTCTCCGATCACCTCTGCTTCACGGCCGCCCACGGCGTCGAAGTCCACGACCTCCTGCCGCTCCCGTGCACGGAGAAGGTCGCCGATTGGGTCGCCGATCGGATCCGCGCGGTGTGTGACGCGATCGGGCGCCCGTTCCTTTTGGAAAACCCTTCGAGCTACGTGAGCTGGCGCGCCGACGCGATGCCCGAATGGGAATTTCTCTCGCGAATTGCAGAACGTGCCGACTGCGGGCTGCTCTTTGACGTGAACAACGTCTTCGTCGCCGCGACGAACCACGGCTTCGATCCGCGCCGCTACATCGACGGGATCGACCCCGAGCGCGTCGTGCAAATCCACCTCGCCGGCCACAGCGAACGCCCGATACGTGGACGCCCGAAGGACGCGGCAGGGGCCCGTCCGTCGGCGTCGACCAGCGAATTTGCTGGCCGCGGCGACGCCGGAGACGGCGGGCCCACTTCCACAGGCGCCCCCGGATTTTTCCTCTTCGACACGCATAGCAGGCCGGTCGCCGATGTCGTCTGGAGCCTCTATCGGCGAACGATCGCGCGCACCGGGCCGGTGACGACGCTCATCGAGTGGGACGAAGAAATTCCGGCGTTCCCCGTCGTCGCCGCCGAGGCGGCAACGGCCCGCGTGGCCCGTCAGGAAGCGACGTTGTCCAGCGTTGGGACCGCAACAAAAGAGCACCTTTCGGCAAACTCCGTGCAGACTCCCGGAGAATTAGTTTGAGCACCAACGAATTCCTGCACACGTTCTCCGATCCGGCGTCTCGCCGGGCGGAGACAAACGCGTCCGCCCGCGATGCCAACGCCCCCGACGAACTCCGCGCGCTGGCCGATAGCTTCGTGAATTGGATCCAGCGACCGACCGTCGTTCATGACGACGACGAAGTCCGCCGTGAGCTTCCGGCCTTTGTCGCCGACTCGCCGCGGATGCTCGCCGAAGATCAAATCGAAGCCTATCGGGTCCAGTATTTGGACCGCCTCTCGGGCGCCCTCGAAGACGATTTTCGCGCCCTCGCCCGCCGACTCGGGAGCGCCCAATGGCGTGCTCTTGTTGCCGATTTTCTCGCGGCCCAGCCGCCGCCCGACTGGAACTTGTACACGCTCGGCGCCGGGCTCCCGGCGTTCGTCGCGACGCAGACCGACGACGCCGTCACCCGCGACTTGGCGCGCCTCGAATGGGCCTTTTGCGACGCCTTCGGCGACGCCGACGCGACCCCGCTCACCGCCGCGGCGCTGGCGGCGGTCGACCCGGAGGCGCTCGGCGATCTCGTGCTCGCTGTGCAGCCGGCGCTCCGCCTCGTGGAGCTCGACTTCCCGCTCTGCGAGCTGCGCATCGCGCTGCGTGACGACGTCGAAGCGCCGAAAATCCCTGAAAGCAAGAAGACCTACGTCGTCGTTGCCCGCGACCATCAGCGGGGCCTCGAGTACATGTACGTGACGGCAGCTGCCTATTTCACGCTCACGCGCCTACGCCGCGGGGAGCCGCTCGGGGCGGCGCTGGAGGGGGCCGCGGAAGATGCCGGCGCCACCGAGGACGAAATGCTCGGCGCGCTCGGCACCTGGTTCCAGAATTGGACCGCCTGGGGCTGGCTCGTTACTGGCGATTGAGACGGGCAGAAAACCGATTCAGTGGGCGACTTGCGACGCCTTTTTCTTGAAGTTAAACGGGTAGCTGGCCCGCGTCTCAAAGCCCTTTGCGCTCTTCGGAAAGGAAAGCTTCCCCAAAACGCCGGTGACGCAGGCGCCGACGGCAGCGTCGGTGATTTGCGACTTCTGGGGGTCGACTTCGAGGTTCTTCACCGTGCCATCGGCAGCCAGGTAGAAGTTCACGACGAGATCCCCTTCGGCGATCGCCGGGTTCTTGGCGACGCCAGCGTCGTAGCAGGCGCGAGCTTCTGCGCGCTTCGCTTGAATGGCCGCTTGGATGTCGGCGACCGAGCGCCCCGGCTCCGTCGCTTTGCCTTTTGGGCCGTCACTCGGGGGCGTTGCCGAGGCAGCGCCCGAGGCGGCCGGCGTGGAAGTCGTTGCAGGGGCTACCTTTTCGAGGGGCGTCCCCGAGGCGGTCGTCGCCGGGAGTTCGGTTGTGGTCGCCGGTGCATCGGGCGTCACCGAAGCGCTTGTGGCGGGAGCAGCTCCGTTTTCGAGGGGGGTGTTCGCCTTCGCGCCGCCGCAAGCGACGGAGAGTGCAGGGGCAACGGCGAGGGCGGCAAAGAGGGCGGAGCGGGGGAACTTCATGGGTGCTTTCGCGGTAGCGCAGGAGCGGGCTGCCGTGTAGCCCGCTCACATGTTCTCTGCGTTCCCTGGCCTCCGTTCCGCACTCGGAATCCTCAGCCTCGGCGTTCTCGGCTTCGGGGCGCTGGTCAGCGCTTGCGATGGCCAACGGATCGGCGACACCGACTGCGGCGTGATCCCCGACGGCGGCTGCCCGACGAAGGCGGGCGTCGACGCGTGTAGCGATCGGGAATGCGCCTCCACGTGGCGCTGCGTAGAGACGAATACCGAAGCGCTTACGGGCACTTGGCAGCAGGTGGCCCTATGCCCAGTTCGTGAAGCGGGGACCGATGCCGCGAGCGACACCGGGGCCGACGCAAGCCTAGACGGCGCTCCGAGCGATGCCTCGCGCTTCGATGGGGCGCTCCCCGACGGTGCCGGAGGTGGCTCGACCTGCCCCGTGCTTGAGGCGCCCGACTGTTCACTTGCGCTCGCTGCAGCCTGCCCGAGCGGCTGCTGCGGCTGCGACGACCTCTTCGTCTGCACGAACTCCGGGTGGGAGGCCTGGGGCTACTGCGCCGACGGCACGCTCCACCAAGTCCCCTGATTTTCCAAAGAAAAACCCCGTCTCACCACGATGGGATGGGACAGGGTTTTCGTGCGTCTCTACGCGATCGTCAGCCGATGCCGAGCAGCTTCGACATCGAGGCTTCGTCCGCCGGCGTGAACGGGTGCTGCTCGAACTCGCCAGAGGTGACCCATTTGAAGGCGTGAACGACCTTCGCTTCGGGCTCGCCGGCGGTGATCCGACACTCGTAAAGGTACAATTCGACTGCGTATTTCTCGTAGGGATGGCTCACAAAGGAGATGAGCCGCCCGCAGGAAATCTCGCAGCCGAGCCGGTGACGAAACTCCCGCTGGAGGGCGTCGGCGTCGGTCTCGCCGTCCTCGACGCGGCCACCAGGGAACTCCCACAGAAGCGGAAGCACCGCGGCGGCGCGACGTTGGGTAATCAGGTAGCGGCCGTCCTGCTCGACGACCGCCGCAACCACGCGGACGGTGGGGGTACTGCTCATTCCGCCCTCAGAAGTTCACGCGGAAGAGCTGCTGCCCCATGAGGAGGATGTCGCCGTTGATCACTTCGATCTCCTCGCGAAGACGAAGGAAAGTGCCGTTCGAACTGCCGAGGTCGGTCAGGTAGATGGCGGCGCCGTCGGGGGCGATGCGGCAGTGGAGACCGGAGACGTAGCCGTCCTCGGGGAAGAGGACGTCACCACGCTCGCGACCGAGGTGGATGCCGTTCTCGGGGACCGGGAAGGCATTGCCGGTGGAGTCGCGGCCAACGACGAGCGCGATACGGCCGAGGTAGCCCTTCGCCGGCGCGCCGAGGCGCTCAACGCCTTCCGGGGTCGGTTCCGGGGCGGCCATCGCTTCAAAGCGGATGATCTCTTGGCCGATACGGAAGACGTCCGTGTGGCGAATCTCCACCGGAACATCGCGATAAAGCTTGCGATAGACGCCGTTCAGCGAGCCGTCGTCACGAACGAGAAGCCGATCGGCGTGCTGGGTGAAGATCGCGTGGCGCGGCGAGAGGTAGCTGTCGCCGGCGAAGATTCCGCCCGATTCACGACCGATGGAAATCGTGCCGGGGGGGAGCGTGTAGTTGCCCGCTTCCGTGCCATCGGCGCGGAGCGCCGTGAGGAGGACGGTGCGGGTCGGTGTGGCGGCGGGCGTCGCGACCGGCGGCGAAGATGCCGCGGCCGTTGCACCGATTCCGGGGGCACCACCGAGGCGGAACCCACAGGAACCACAGAACAAATTGTTCGGTGCGTTCTGATGGCCACACTGGGGGCACGGCGAAGTAGCCGGGGCGGCGACCACAGGAGCTGGCGCGACGACAGGGGCCGCGACCGGAGCGACGACTGCGGCAGGCGGCGGCGCACTACCATAGGCGGGTTGCACGACGGGCCCGGTAGCGACCGGCGCTGCGACAGGTACCGGTACCGCGACAGGCACCGGGATCGGTGCAGGCGGCACATAGGCCGGCTCCGGGGCCACGACAGGGGCTGCCGGAGCGACCGGGGGTGCCGCGACAGGGGCGCGCGCGCCTCCATCCTTGGGCAACTCCGCACCGCACCCTAGGCAGTACTTGTAGTGATCCTGGTTTTCCTTTCCGCACTTCGGACAGATGATCACAGGCCGCCTCCGGCGTGCTCGCTACGTGGACGATGCGTCCACGGCGATTGCTAGCGGGACCGCCCCGCGCACGACGGCGGCGAGATTACCCAAACCGCTCGGGATGGACGGAAGAAATCGCACCGACGGTCGCATTTGACGCCGCGCCCCAAGTAGCGCCGTTTGGCAAGGCCCATCCCCTCGAAATCCCCCGCGCGCGGCGGCGGGAACGTTGGTACGGTGCGCGCCACCTATGGTTAGCGCCCTCTTCCCCGCCATCAACGTCCCCGGAACCGGCAACCTCTACGCGCGGCTCGTCACCAGCCTCGGCACGATGATCGTGCAGCTCGAAGAGCACCGCGCCCCGAATACCGTCAAGAATTTCGTCGGTTTGGCGACCGGTACCCAGCCGTACATCCACCCGGCCACCAACAAAGAAATGAGTGGCGTCCCCTACTACGACGGGACGATCGCCCACCGCGTGATCCCCGACTTCATGATCCAGATGGGCGACCCGGCCGGCACCGGTCGTGGCGGCCCCGGCTACCGCTTCGCCGACGAATTCCACCCCGAGCTCCGCCACCAGGGCGGCGGCATCCTCTCGATGGCGAACGCCGGCCCCGGCACGAACGGCTCCCAGTTCTTCGTCACCGAGCGCTCGACGCCCCACCTCGACAACCGCCACTCGGTCTTCGGGAAGGTCATCGTTGGCGCCGACCTCGTCGGCAAGATCGCCCGCGTTCCGACGAGCGCCGGCGACAAGCCGAAGACCGACGTCGTCCTCCAGAAGGTTGAGATCTTCCGCAGCGAGACGACCCCCACCGCCTGAAGCCTTCGGCACGGAAAAGCCGCGAAGCCTCACCCGAGGTTCCGCGGCTTTCTTTTGTCTTCGTTTCTAACTACTTGGCAGCAGGGACCGGGAACTCAATCGCGGCAACCATGCGTTCGAGGAGCGTTTTCTGTTCCGGATTCGCCGTCGGGTAGACGTAGACCACCGCGTAGCCGCGCCCCTCTTCGACAAACGAGCAATGCATGGTCGTGTACGCGTTGCCCATCGCGGTCATCCCGCCGTCGTGGACGATGCCCGTGCGCCCGGCACATTTCCCGGGACCTTCGTGGGACTGCACGTAATGCATGTCTTTGTAGGAGGCGACCTGCGCATCGAAGGTCACCCGGTCGAACTCGGCAACCTCGTCCGCGACGGGGTTCGGAATGGCGAGGACGACGAGCGCTTCATCGGTGGCAAGCGTAATGTTTCGCCCCGCTTGCACGCCCGCTTCGTCGATCTTCTTGCCGGCAAACGACGACGGATAGTGAATGACCGCGTAGCCATTCTTGCTCGTCATCGACTGGGAAAGTGGCTCGTCGATCGGCGCCGTCTTCTTCGCGAGCAGCTTTGAGCAGCCGAGCGTCGGCAGGAGAGTCGCGGCAAGGAATGCCACAAAAAGAGATTTCATCGGTGGCATTCCTTCGGCGGAGCGAATCAGAGCGGGATGTTCGAGTGCTTCTTCGGCGGATTTGAATCCCGCTTGTCTTTGAGCATCTCGAGAGATGCGTGGAGGCGCGCGCGGAGGGTGCGCGGGTAGATGACTTCGTCGATGTAGCCGAGTTCAGCAGCCTTGTACGGGTTCGCGAAGCGCTCTTTGTATTCGGCAATGAACGCCTGACGGGTCGCCTCGGGGTTCTCCGCTTTGGCGATCTCTGACTTCCGAATGATATTGACGGCGCCGTCGGGACCCATGACGGCAATTTCGGCCATCGGGAAAGCGAAGTTGATGTCGGCACGAATGTGCTTCGACGCCATGACGTCGTAGGCGCCGCCGTAGGCTTTCCGAAGAATTACCGTAACTTTGGGGACGGTCGCCTCGGCGAAGGCGAAGAGGAGCTTCGCGCCGTGGGTGATGATGCCACCGTATTCCTGGTCGGTGCCGGGGAGGAAGCCGGGGACGTCGACCAGTGTCACGAGCGGGATGTTGAAACAGTCGCAAAAACGGACGAAGCGGGCCGCTTTCTTGGAGGCGTCGATGTCCAAAACGCCAGCGAGGACCGCCGGTTGATTCGCGACGATGCCGACGGCGCGCCCGCCGATCCGTGCAAACCCGACGACGATGTTCGCCGCGTAGGCCTCGGCGATTTCAAACAGCGTTCCGTCGTCGACAACGGCGGCGATCACCTCTTTCACGTCGTAGGGGCGGTTCGACTCGAGGGGGATCATCGTGTCGAGGGCGGGGACTTCCCGCGTCGCCGGATCGCTGCTCGCCTTGAAGGGGGGATCTTCCTGGTTGTTCGACGGCAAATAGGAAAGCATCTCGCGGATCTGCGCGATGCAGGTGCGATCGTCGGGGCTCGTGAGGTGGCAGACGCCGCTCTTGGTCGCGTGGGCGCTTGCGCCGCCGAGATCCTCTTTCGTCACCTCCTCGTGGGTCACCGCTTTGATGACCTCGGGGCCGGTGATGAACATGTAGGAGGTCTCTTCGACCATCAGGATGAAGTCGGTGATCGACGGCGAGTAGACGGCGCCGCCGGCGCAGGGGCCCATGATCGCCGAGATTTGCGGGATCACGCCGCTCGCGAGCGTGTTCTTCAGGAAGATGTCGGCGTAGCCGGCGAGCGACTCGACCCCCTCCTGGATGCGGGCGCCGCCGGAGTCGTTGAGGCCGATCACCGGCGCGCCGACCTTCATCGCCATGTCCATGACTTTGCAGATCTTCTGCGCGTAGGCCCCCGAGAGGCTGCCGCCGAAGACGGTGAAGTCCTGGGCAAAGACAAAGGTCTTTCGGCCGTCGACGGTGCCGTAGCCGGTGATGACGCCGTCCCCGAGGAACCTCTGATTTTCCATACCGAAATCGGTGCAGCGGTGCTGCACGAAACGGCCGATCTCGACGAAGGAGCCGGGATCGAGGAGGAGATCAATGCGCTCGCGCGCCGTCAGCTTGCCGCCTTCATGCTGCTTCTGGATACGAGCGGCGCCTCCACCTTGGAGGGCCTTTTCGTTCATCGCATCGAGACGCGCGAGGGGGTCGTTCGGGGTCGCCATGGGGGGCGCTTTTACCGCGAATTCGGGGCGCTTGTCCCGAGGGATTCGGGGCCGATCAGCGCCCGCCGCCTACGGGGGCCGACGTCGTCGAACCGGCTCCGTAAAAGGAGAGCCCTTGAGGCGCCGCCGGAATCGTGATTTTCGTGGAAATAAGGGGAGTTCCCGGTGCCGCGGGGAACTTCACTTCAAAGAGATCGCCGTCGGAATCGAAGCCGTAGACGGCGCCCGCCCAGAAGGCGATCCCCCAGACGCTCGGAAAGCCGATGTCGCCCCACATCGCTTTGAAGGCGCCGGTCTTCGGGTCGACTTCGACGAGGCAGTCGCCGCAGCGCGTCCCGTTGTAGGAGCCGGTCACGGTGAGGTAGCTAGGACCATTGATGATCGAGACGATATCGCCACTGGAAGCGAGGCCACTCGGGAGCGCATTCGGCTTTGAAGAAATGCGTGCACCGGTGGTCGGGTCGAACTGAATGTACTCGGAACCGTTGTAGCCGACGAGCCCCTCGCGGGTCGCGTCGACGGTACCAACCGGGACAAACGAGAGTGAATTCGGGTAGGGGGCGCCCGACTTTCCGAGGAGCGAGCAGGCGCCGGTGGCGATATCGACGCGGTAGAGGGCGTCGCTCGTGGAGGCGACCATCTTCGAATCTTTGTCGAGGGCGATGTCGATCACCGAGTTGCCACAACCGGTCATCTTGCCGACGACCGTGACCGACTTTGTTGTCGGGTCGACCTTGTAGAGCGTGTCGGAACTGTGGCCGAAGACCTGGGCGGGGCCGGTCGGCGCCGCGTCCGGTTGCGACGAAGAACCATCCGGAATGTCGGGGATGCCGCCGCCGTCGCTGCCGCCGCCATCGACGACCACCGATCCATCGGCACCGGTGGGGCCGGCGTCGAAAGCGCTCCCTTCGTCGTCACCCCCGCAGGCGACGGCAGTCGCTGCGAAAAAAGCGAACGCGGAAAAGATCGGGGCAACGAGCGAAAGGGGCACGCGCTTCATGGCGTTCGCTCTAGCACAATCGCGGAGATGGGACGGAACGGAGACGCTTCTCTGCGCATGCCACGCGACACAAACGAAGAATCGGCCGCCTCTCTTTGAAAGAAGCGGCCGATGCATGGGAGGGGGCGCGCCCCAATCCTACGGGTGCTCAGCGTTCGTCCACGGGGGCGGCCGTGGTCGATCCTGCTCCGAAGAACGACAGGCCAGCCGGGGCGTTCGGAATGGCGATGTCGGTGACCGTCAGCGTGGTGCCGCCGTTCGTCGGGAATTTGATGCTGAAAAGGTCGCCCGCTTTGTCGAAGCCGTAGACGACGCCGCCCCAGAAGGCGATGCCGAAGACGCCGCTGTACTGGAAGGGGCCGAAGTTCTTCAGGACGGCGCCGGTGGCCGGGTTGACCTGAACGATGCAGTCGTCGCAGGTTACCGTCTTTGAGCCGTTCTTGTAGGTCCCTTTGACCGTGAGGTAGGAAGGGCCATTGATGAGCGAAACGATGTCGCCGCTCGAGATGAGGCCGTCGGGGAGCGCCGGGACGCTGCCACGCCAGACTTCGTTGCCGTTCGACGGGTCGTACTCGATGTAATAGGTGTCGGACCCCTTCACGCCGGGGGTTTGACCGCCGTAGCCGACGAGCGCTTCGCGGGTCGCGTTGCGGGTGCCGGCCGGGACGAAGGTGAGCGACGTCGGGTACGGGGCGCCGTTCGCGCCGATCTGGGTGCAGGCGCCGCTCGCCAGGTTGACCTTGTACATCGCCGTCGCCGTGACGCCGACCGCGTTGGAATCTTTGTCGATCGCGAGGTCGAGGAGAGAGCCGTCGCAGCCGGTCAGCTTGCCAATGACGGTGACCTGCTTCGTGTCGGCATCGAGCTTGTAGAGCGTGTCGCCGCTGTGGCCGAAGACCTGGGGCGGCCCCGACGGGATCACAGCGCCGTCCGGTTTTCCGGTCGACGTGTCGGGGAGCA
>JAAFHJ010000129.1 GCA_013298325.1 Myxococcales bacterium
GAGAGGATCGCGTGCTTTGCCCCCTCCCCTTGGCAAAGGACCGGGTTTGCCACTCTTGTCCGCAAGAGTTCCGCATAGCGCCGCATCGCACGACTGGACGTGCAGAGCACAAAGGCGCCCCCGCCGGTCAGCTCGATCAATCGCACCATCTCCTCGAAGGCAGCCCCTTCAAAGGCGGGATCGGAAGGCTCGGGCACGGTGAGCGGTACGAACAATCCGGCAACCTTCTCGTAGGAGAACGGCGAAGCGGCGAAAAGCTCATCGGTGTCTTGCCGGGCGCCGAGACGCGCTTTTGCGTAGGAGAACGTCGGCGCGCGGTTCGCACCAATTGCGGTTGCCAGCGTCGCGCTGGTGGCGATCACCGAGGGGATCTTCGACCACAAGTGGCGACGGAGGAGGAGCGCCGGCTCGACGGGGCTGGCACCAAGCACGACGCTCCGCTCCCGCCACTCGATCCAGGCGCTCGTTCCGGCGAAGGGGTCCCACTCTTTGAAACCCTTGGTTTCAGCGCTCTTTTCGGCGCTCGACGGTTCGTCGTCATCCTCGCTCGGTGGGGCCGGTTTGAGCGAGCCTGCCTTGAGGACGAGCGCGATGATTCCGTCGAGGGCGGCGCGGTACTCCTTCGTGCGGCGCGCAACGAGGACGAGAGCTTCGTGGGATCCGTGGGCCTCGCAGTAGGCGCCGACGGCGTCGAGACTTGCATCGAACTTTCCGCGAAGCGTGAGCGTAGCTTCGTTGAAATCCTCTTTGAGGAGCGGCCGCCGCTGCTCACCTCCGCTCGTTGCGCCGTCGCGGAAAGCCTCAAAGAAACGATTGGTTGCTTCGTGGGCGCCGTCGAGGGCGGGCCGGATCGCCCCCTCGCCGCGCGCGTCCAGGAGGCCGGCCGCCATCAACGCCTTCCGGGCGTCGCGGAGAATATCAAAGGCCTTTGCAGACGAAACCCGCGTCCCGAAGAACTCGGTCGCGACGCTCTCCATCTGGTGAGCCTCGTCAAAAATAACCGCATCGTAGGGGGGGAGTGCCGAGGCGTAGTCGCCATTTGGCCCCGACTTCAATGCCAGATCGGCGAAAAACAAATGATGATTCACGACGACGCTGCGCGCATCTTCCGCCGCTTTTCGCATGCGGGTGACAAAGCACTCATCGTAGTAGCTGCAGTTTGCACCGATGCGGGTGTCGGTTCCGGAGCGGATGGCCGCGAAGGTCTCCGAGCCTTCGGGAA
This sequence comes from Myxococcales bacterium, assembly GCA_013298325.1. Classification (GTDB taxonomy): domain Bacteria; phylum Myxococcota_A; class Polyangia; order Polyangiales; family Polyangiaceae; genus JAAFHJ01. Next base: position 1,223 of record JAAFHJ010000129.1, read on the forward strand.
TCCGCGAAAGTTCGGCAAGATCGCCCGATTCGGTCTCCCGCGCCCATTGGACGACGAGGGCGGCGAGCGGATCGTTGCTGCTCGCTGCGTGCTCGGCGAGGCGCCGGCGGCAAAGATAATTGCCGAGCCCTTTCATCATCGCCGCCTGCACGACGACGCCGTGCTCGGCGAGCACGTCGGCTACCAACGGAAGGTCCTTCAGAACAATTTGCTCTTGAAGTGCCTTTGTTGCTGTTGAAATAATAACTTTCTTACCGGACAGAATCGCCGGTAACAAATACGCAAGGGTCTTCCCGGTGCCGGTCCCCGCTTCGACGAAAAGGTGCTTCTCGCTCTCGAGCGCTTTGGTGACCGCCTCCGCCATCCGGAGCTGGCCAGGGCGCTCCTCGTAGCCCGAGAGCGCGTCTCGGAAGGCGGTGGCAAGCAGGTCGACGGCGCGCACGGGGCGGTCGTTACCTCGAATCATCTCCGCTCGCACCCAGGTTTTTTTCCCGGCGACGGAGGTGCTTGCTAGCCTGCGCGCCCCAGCGATCGCGGCCGAGAAGCTCCGCGGACGAACGGGACGCAGCCCCAATGACTCATCGCCCACTCCCCCCGACCGCGCCGACGGCCGACACCCGTTCGTCCCCGCCCGGCGAGACGCCGCCCGGCGAGACGCCGGATCGGGGAGCGCCCTCGCGGGGAAATTCCCTCGCCGCGGCGAAGGTGCGTTCGCGGGCGATCGACGCGACGACCGTCGAGGCGGCGACCGACACGCCGCTTCTCCGCTTGGCGATTGCGAAATCGGGGCTTGGACTGGAGCTTGGGGCGCCGTGGAAGGTCGGCCCGGTGACGGTGACCGAGGCGACGACCGCCCTCGACCAGGTAAAATTCCCCGTCGACGTCACCGGTGGGCTCGCGCGTTTCCGCCACAAGCGCGGCCGGCTCGTGCGGCTCACCGTCGAAGCGACCGCCCACGACCTCAGTCGCTGGCTCGCGCCGAAGCTCCGTGGCCTGCTGGCGGCGACGACACCGGAAGTCGTCGTTCAGTTCGAGGGTCCGCTGTTCCACCTCGCCATCGCCAACACGCCGGACCTTTGGGGCCACGGCGAACGGGCGAAAGTTCTCGCATTTTCAATCGCTTTTGGACCGGTCGCTTCGACGACGACCGATCCCGAGGGGGGGACGACGGTCGCCTTCGCGATTCATGACGCGCGTGGGATCGGCCTCGCGGAGCCGGCCCCGGTGCTCGCCGCGCGGGTCGCTGCGGGGATCTTCGGAGCGCTCGCCGACCGTCGCGGCGGCCTCTACCGGCTCTCGGCAGTCGCCCAGACGGTCGCCCGCGATCTCTTCCCGAAGGGGGGCGCGCGCACCCCCGACGTCGCCGCGCTGACGCCTTCGCGATTCACGACGGAAGGGGGCGTCGCGACCCTCCGGCTCGCCGATCACGGCACGCCGCCGGCCGCCGAATTGGTTTGCGTCCCAATTTTTGAAGAATGCACCTATCTCGCCGGCGTCGACGACGCACTGCTCGCTGGCGATCGGGAAGGCGCACGGACGGAAGCGCTCCGCCTCCTCGCCGGCGCTCCCGGGCATGGTGGCGTAATTACGAGGCTTTGTGCCATCGACGCCTCCGCAGGCGGGCGGGCCGAAGTCGCACTCGCACTCCTCGATGAGCGGGCGGCGGGGCTCCGCGGGCGGCTCCTCGGCGCGCTGGAGGGGGACGTCGCCCTCGAAGCGGGCCACCGCACACGCGCCCAGGCGGCCTACGTCCACGCAGCAGAAACGGAGCCGCTTGCCCCGCTCGCCGGCGCCCTGTTTGAGGCGGCTGCCGACTGCGCCGATGAACCGTGGGGGCGCCTCCCGCTCCTCGATCAGGCGCTCGCCTGGGCGCCACAAGCGACGAGTGCCCGGTGGGCGCGGATTGACGCACGCCTTGCCACCGGACAGGTCGAGGATGCCCTCGCCGACGTCCATTTCTTGGAGCTCGCCGCGGCGACCGATCGCGAGCGCTATCGCGTCGCCCGGCATGCGGGAGACCGTTGGAATCATTACGGATTCGTCGCCGAAGCGGCCAAGCTCCACGAGCGTGCACTGCGGTGGGTCCCCGACGAGCCGTTTGCGCTCGCCGGCCTTGGCTACGCACTTTTCCGAGCGGGCCGCGTCGCGCGCGCCGTTGCGCTGTTTGAAAAAGCGATTGAGCTCGGGGAGAAGGAAGGTCTCGATCTCTCCCACAGTCGCGTTCACTGGGCCGAGGCGCTCGCCGAGAAGCTCGGGGATGCGCCAGCAGCGGTGAGCAAAGTCGCCTACGTCCCCCGGCACGCGGACGCGGCCCCCGAGGCGCGGTCCCTCGAAGCAAAGTACCGAGCTGCGTGCGGAGATTTGGCAGGAGCATCGCTTGCTTATGCCCGCCTCGCCCACGTAGCACGGGAGCGACGCCACGTCGGTTCGGCGGTCGGATTGATGCAGGGTGCACGCATGGAGCTGGCCCTTCGTGGCGACGCGGCGGCAGCGATGCGGCTCGCGCGAGAGGCGCAGGCGCTCACGCCAGAAGCGACAGACATTGCTCAATTCCTGGCGGAGGTCTCCGTCCGGCTACCGAATTTGCGCGCAACGGTGGCTGCCGCTTCGACGCGCGAACAAACACACTTTTTCGCGGACCCGCCGGTCGAAGAGCTCGGGCCCGTCCGTTCGCGACCGCCAGCGAATTCCCTGGCGGAGGCGTCGCGAGAGACGGCGGGCCCACTTCCACTCGACCCCGTCCGTTCGCGACCGCCAGCGAATTCCCTGGCGGAGGCGTCGCGAGAGACGGCGGGCCCACTTCCACTCGACCCCGTCGCACCCGCAAGCGCGCCGGTGCTTTCGGAAGCGGAAGCGGAGGGGCGCATTGAAGAACTCACCGCGCGCCTCCGGCTCGATCCCGCCGACGACCGCATCGCCGACGAACTCGCACGCCTCCTCCGCGAACGGGGCCGCGGCCTTGAACTCCTCGCGCTCCTTTCCGCACGCCTCGAAGATGCCCCCGAAGACCGGCGCGAGGCGCTGTTGCCCCGCCAGCGGGAGCTGCTTGCCTCCCTCGAAGACGAAGCGCGCGCCGCAGGAAACAACGGAGAGGCGGAACTTTTCGCCCTCGCCCGCTCGGCCCTCTAGCGATTAGGTGCAGAGCGCAGGCAGTCCCCTGCATTCTGCACGGTGTCGCGGCGGCTACTTACCGAGGTGGGCGCGGGCCTCGTCCATCGCGCGGTCGGCGATGGAGACGTCAGCGCCACGGGCCACGGCAATCGCGCGAATGACGTCGCGCTCCGCGTCCTGGATTCCGTCGCTTGCCGCCGCGAGCAGGGAGGCGACTCGCAGCGCCTCCCACAACTGATCGTCGGAACTGAGCGGCTCCACGAGGCGAGCAATTCGCGCGTGTGTCCCCTGCTCTTTGTGAAGATTTGCGAGGAAGCCGACAAGCGCTTCTACCCGATTTTCTTCAACTCTTCCCCCCGTCGCCGCGGCGACGACCCGCGAAAACGTGTGCCGCTCCATTTCGTCGAAGACGCCGTCGGCGATCGCAACCAAGTAGGCGGCTTCAACGACGCTTTCAAAGATCCGAACCGCCCGCGAATCAAAGCCGGTTGGCATCGTCGATTCCGGGTCGTCGAGACGGCCGAAAGAGACGGCCGCGAGCGAGAGAATCGAAGGTCCCCCCTCGACCCCCTCAGAGGAGGCGGTGCGCTCGATGAGCCGCGAAAGAGAGGCGAGAGTGCTGTGGTCGGTAGGGTGCATACGCGAGGCTTCAGCGAGGGGCGATGGGGGTGGGGGCGTCGCCGAGAAAGAGCGTCGCGGAGCCGTCGTCGTCCGCAACCGTCGCGGCAATCTCGATGTAGGCGGTCTCCGAAGCCTGCCGAACATAGGCGCGTACGAGCGCGCGCGGAAGCAGTTTGGAGGACGGATCGCGCAGAAGGAATGGGATGGGCGTCGGCGGCGGGACGACGACATCGGGGACGGTCGCGGCCGCTGCCGAATTCGCGTCGATGGGGCCCGCGACGACGAAGCCGGTTCGCACGGTACGGGGGAGAACGCCACCGGGGGCCGGTTCGACAACGAGGTCGTAGGTGCCCGGGTCGAGGCGCGCGGCATAGCCACCGGCGGCCCCGATCGTCGCGAGCACCGGCCGCGGCGGGAGCGTAATTTCGCCGCGAATCTTCGCGGAGCGGTAGGAGCCGGACGGAACAAACGAGACCTGCCCAAACGCGAGTGGGGCACCATTCCAAAGGCGAACAATGCCACCAACCGTCACGCGTGGCGGCAAAAGAAAGGTCTTTTCGAGCTTCGTGCGCGGAACAATCAGATCGAACGTTTGTAGACCGAGCCGAGCGCTAGCGGGGGTGACGTCGACCTTGTACGTGCCCGGCGGCAAGATCGTGGTGTAGCGGCCGTTGTCGTCGGTACGCACGGTTACGTCGTAGCGAAGGGCGCGGCCGATCGTCCCCGATTCGGCCGTGTCGATGCGGGTCGCTCGGAAACGAATCGTCGACAAAGCTGCGATTTTGCTAAAATCGCCCACGTAGCCGGCGACCGTTACCGGCGGCGGGAGCTGCGGATAGCGGACCGAATCGGAGACCCGCCCGGAGACCTGGTTGGCGACAAGCGTCGGCAGCGTGATCGTCCCCGGCGGCGGCGCGACGACAAGATTGACCGTCGGTCGGTCGACGTCAAAACGGGGCGCCTGGCCCAGCGTCCGATAGGTCACCGAGGTAGAAATTCCGCGTAGCGTCTCGAGCGCTGAGATTCGGCGGCCACCGACGGAATCTTCAAGCCACGTTTGAAACCCATCAAGGGGCCCGCTATCTCGAGCAATCAACGTCGTCCGAAATGCGGCGTCATCGAGCGTTCGACCGCTCTCGCCAAGGAGCAGCGTCGCCTGCTCGGGGACGGCGACTTCTGCGCGCGGCGGGAGTGACGCCTCGTAGGCCGAGGCGGGAAACGCATCGATTTCGTAGGAATTTCCCGGGGGAAGGTAGGCGCGGTAGCTCTGAACCGGGCCGTTGAAGGGGCCACGCGCGGTCGCCGTCGGCGGCTGCGGGGTGGGGTCGGCGAAGAGCGGCAAAAGCGGCAACCCGAGCTCGGCGGCGTCGTAGGTGGTGCCATCGTCAAAGAGCCACCGCGGGCGGAAACTCACACGGCTTGGGATGGTGACCGGCGGCCCGCTCGTCACGCCGACGGCAGCACCAAGGTCGTTGGCCGACGCGACGGTAACGTCGTAGCGCCCCTCGGCGACGGCGAGCGTCGGCAGCGTAAAGCAGCTCGCGTCGAGGCATTTTGGCGTCTTGCCGAAGGGGAACGGCGAGGCGGCAGACCCATCGAAAGCGAACGAATAGCCCGGCGCGAACAGCGACGACGACGGCAGGGAAACCACGAGCAAATACGGATAGCTACGCGTGGGAATCAGGCACCGCCCCTCCACGCAGGTCCCGCGAACATCGGCACACACGGGGGCGCTCAGGCCATCGCAGGCATTCTCGGCGCTCGCAGGAATCGGCGGCCCTGGCAGCTCGCAGCCAAAGAGCGGCCCCGCGAGGATGGCGAAAAGAGCTGAAAAATGGCGAACGTTCACGGCGTCCCGACACCGCCCGTACCGGCGTCGGAGGCATCGGCCCCGGCGTCGATCGCTGCAGAATACACGGGACAGCCGGCCAGGTCGCCGCCGGGGCTGTAGAACCAAACGATCGAATCGCCGCCCGGGGCGGCCGGAGTGTGCGCGGTGCGCCCTTCAAGGTCGCCCAAAAAACGCGCCGCCACCAAGAATTCAATGACGTGACAACGACCATTGTCTGTGGGCGCCGGAACCGTCGCGCGGACGAGGCGAATATTTCCGTTGCGATCGGCAAGGTTCGGCGCACTCGCCCCAAAGACTGCCGGCTCCACGCGTCGATCTTCCGGATCGTAGTCGACGAAGACGCGCCATTGAAAGGTCTGCGACGCGTCGACCAACTCAACCGGCACGACAAACGATTCTGGCCACGCCCCGAGCACGAAAGAAGCGACCGGCGAGGCCTCGCTTCGGCGAATGGTGGGACGCCGGACCGGAGTCGTCGGGAGGTCGCCGGGCGGCTCGACGACGAGGCAACCGGAGACGCCCGCGACGACGACTGCGAGGGCGGCCGCGAGCGACGCCACAGGCCGAATTCGCAAAAGGCCCACCCCGTTCGTCATGTGATTCGCACCCCACCACTGGAGGTTCGACGGGTCTCGCGGGTCGCTTCGCGCCAGCGCGCGTCGGCGTATTCGGGGCGAATTGCGAGGCGATACAAGTCCGCAAGACTCGGGATTCGCTCACAAAGCCCACCAAAGGTCGACGCATCGAGGACTTCGTTCGGCGCGAGATCGCGGACGACGCGCTCCGCCGCGAGCCGGAAATCGCCCGAAACGAAGAGACCGACGCGCCGCGCAGTATGCCGGGACCGCTCGAGGACCAACTCAAAGGGGACCGGCTCCCCGCGCAACGGGCGGGATTCCTCGGAGAGGAGATCGCGGAGGCGACGCTGCGTGCCGAGCGGGACGACTTGCCAAAGCATTTCCACGAGCGACAACACCTCGCCATCGCGAGGCGGCGGCCCGTCGGTCCCGAAGGCGGCACAAATCGCAATGTAGACGTTCTTTGCCTGCTCCCGCGGGAGCGCACTCAATAGAGCATTCTGCGGGAGCGCCGAGGCCAGTGCCTCGCCAAGTGCGTAACGAAGTTCCGCGGTTTCGTCCATGAGCGGGCCGGCCACAATGCCCGCAGGTGGGACGGCAAGGGCGGTCGACGCACGTACCGTCTCCCCAGAACGCCCGTAAATCGGGACGTTGGGCGCCTCCAACAAATGGGCGATTCGATCGAGGAGCTTTCCGAGCGTCGATGCGGGGCCCGGAATCACGCGAACCGCGCCATCAAGGGCGCCTCGCGGACCGAGCCGCAAGAAGACGGAACTCGCCGCGTCCCAGGCGAGGCCCATGGCGCGACCGGCCGGTTCGTTCGTGTGCCGGAGGAGCAGTTGGAAGAGTCCCGGCTGTTCGATTTGCGCGGAAAGGGGCGGCGGCGGAAGCGGACCGGCGGCCGGATCGAAGGCGCGGAGGACGTGCTCGACGGCGCGGGCGTAGGTCCGATCGTGGTCGGCGAGGGCCGCCTCACGGACGCGTGCAAGACGCACCAAGTCGCCAGGGGCGAGCTCGGCGGCGGAACGGAGCACCTTCAGTTGCTCGTGCTTTCCGTCGGTGCGCATTCCCCAGAAATGCGCAAGAAGATCAGCCGCTTCTGCAGACCCGCTGCGAACGGCCCCCTCCAGCGAAGGGACCGCCTCCACCAACCGCCCCTCCGCCGCCAGGATCCGGGCGGTGGCGACGAGCGATTCAATATCGTCGGGGAGCACCCCCGCCAAGGAGACGGCGACGCGGGTGGTGACGTCGGTGAGGACATCGGGCCGTGCGTTCGTCTCCGCCCGGCGAGACGCCGGATCGGAGAACGCGCTGCGAAGGAGCGTCGACCCGTCTGGAAGTGTGACAAGCGGTGGCGCAGGGGTGAGCGAGCCACGGGCCGAATGCGCGCTTGTCTCCGCCCGGCGAGACGCCGGATCGGAGAACGGGTCGGGCTCTGACGAACGGAGCGCGTCGGAGCTGCGCGCATCGAGCGGAATTTCAAAGCGGAGCGGTTCGCCGTTCCCGGAATCCTCCGTGGTCGAGGATGGCCGCCCAAATTGCTCGTCGGTGGAGCCAGCGGCGATCGGTTCGGCCTCGTCGGTGCCGGCGTCGACGTCAAACACCGTCATCGGCTCTTGAGGGGCGGAAGCGTCGGCAAACTCCTGGCGAAGGGTCGCGGCGAGCGCCGAATGGGGATTGGCACTTTCAAGCGCCTCGCCGAGGACGACGACCCCTTCTTCGCGATTCTTCTCCGCGGACGAACTCAAGAGCGCCCGCGCAAGTTGTCCAAGAGCTTCCGCTTTTTCGTCCCCGACCGCCGTCGAAGCGACCGCGCGAAGGACCGCCCGTGCCCGCACGAGGTCCCCCTGCTGAATCGCCAATTGGGCGATCTTTCGGTGGGCGCTCACAAACACATCGGCGTCCTTGGCCGCCTCTTCGAGAAAGAGCAGCGAAGAGTCGGTGTCCCCTACCCGCATGGCGGCGTCGGCCGCGGAGAGCGCGACGGCCCCCCGACGACGCAATCCGAGGAGATCGCCACCCAGGGCGACGCGAAAGCACGGCAGCGCTTCTTGGAAGGTCCAGCGGGAGACGTAGCGTTCGGCGAGGCCGAGGGCGACGAGGGGCAGCAAGCCGATGCGCTGCTTTGTGTCGACGAGCGCCCGGAGGCCGGCGTTGCCCCCTTCGATGCCGTCGAGGGACTCGGCGAGCAAAAATGCACGCAATGCTTCGTCGTTGGCGTCTTCGATCCCGCGGATGCCCCGAAGGCGAATCGCCGTGTCGCGCGCTTCGTCGGGGGTACCGATGCCGCGCAGACGGTACTCAAGCCCGCGGGCGTATAGCTGCGGACCGGGCGCCTCCGGGCAGAGATCGGCGCCGCGACGGGCACGTTTCAGTGCAAGATACATGTTCCCGACGCGGGCGGCCGCCTGGGAAGCTTCGACGAGGAGGTCGGCACGGACCGAGGAGGCGTCGTCCCCAAATTCGGCAAAGGCTTCGAGGGCATCGCCGAGTTCGCCAAACGCTTCGCGCGCGCGAAGAATTTCGATGCGAAGTCCAGTACTTCGCACCGATGGTGGCGCGTCGTCCTCGAGGGTTGCGTCGAGCAGAGCGAGCGCTTCGTCGCCGCGGCCGAGGCGATGGAGGAGGGCGGCAAGGCGCACGCGCG